>CAJXGR010000061.1 GCA_913053665.1 uncultured Spirochaetia bacterium | reverse complement strand
CGTTCTTGAAGAGACCTTTCAGTTTGAAGTTGAAGACCTGTTTTCTGAGGAGGGTTGGATCATGGCGGAGTTAATCACCCCCATGAGCTACAAACTAAATCAGGCCTCTGAAATTCTGGGTTTAGCCATGAAAAATGAGGAAGATGGACTCCGTATCGAATTGTTTTTGGATTTGGGAGACAATAACCTGCGAGATTTTATACGTTCTTCAATGGATCAGGAAGTATCAAAATACAAGATAGTTATCCCATATCAACAGATTGTCCCTAATGATGAAAACGCCGATTTAGATAAGATTGAAGAAGTCTTTAAGAAGATATTTGCCGATCTAAACTGGACTTAAGCTCCTTAAGGCTTATTGAGAGAGGAGATACGGCGATTGTGTTAAAAAGAACACGGCTTATATTTTAGGCTATATTATAAATAATACCCTGTGAATGAAATAGATACTTACAATAAATCCAATAGGTCCTGAAGTGCAAATATTGCAGTATTCTCATTCCCAGGCATTTTATTGAACCCTTTGCATCTCAATATTTCTAGATATATCATTGCTTTAAATTATTAACCTATTCGTAGAAATAATCGGACTATGGGCATCAAATTTGCATATATTTTCTGGGTTTCACTTGGTTCTATCATTGGTTTAAATCGCTTATCGCATCAGTGGCACTAGTTTTTATAAATTAATATTCATCGTACTCTGGAGGGGGGTTATGACTGGCAATCAACAGAAAAAAAGAAATAGTTCTCAAAAAAAGTCTATTTCTAATTGGACTCACACGGAAGAGAATCTATTAACCGAACTGTATTCCAATCACAGTAATCGCTATATTTCCAAGGTGTTAAATAAAACAAAAGCCAGTATCGATGCAAAGGCCTCATTACTGGGCCTTAAGAAATCCACCAGTCATCGCCAATTGGTGAATCGTCTTAATAATAAGCATAAGCGGCAAGCCTGGACGGAAGAGGATATAAAGGTTTTAAAGGAAAATTATACTGTGAAAAGCTATAGTGACATTGGCGATATGATTAATCGAACCCCAACTGCCGTTTCTCAGAAAGCCAGACAGCTTAATTTAGTCAAGTATAAAAAGAAATCTAATTGATTGTCTCATAACTGGCGGGTTTACCTGAATATTTTTAGGGGCTTGAATAATCAAACCCCTAGGGGTACTGCCACCAAGTGTTTTTGCACGCTAAACGTTTGATTTATAATCTCATTAGAGGAGTGAGCCGATGGCTTGACCCTTCTAGAGGCCAAACACTATGTTCACTTCCAATCGTCAAAGTCTAGCCACCCTATGAAAATCGGATCGTATCAACTCCATACCATTGAAACAGGCCGTTTTCGCCTGGATGGTGGCACCTTTTTTGCTACGATACCCAAAACTTTATGGCACCAGCATATTCCTTCTGACGATGAGAATCGTGTTGAACTTGCCTTACGCTGCCTTCTAATAAAAGGAAAGAGAAAAAACATATTGATCGACTGTGGTATTGGTTATAAGATGGACGATAAGGTAAAAACCTTTATGGCCATTGATCACACCAGATATAACCTTGAAAGATCCCTTCAGGCTGTTGGTTTAGAGAAACGGGATATTACTCATGTGATCCTAACACACTTTCATTACGATCATGCTGGGGGGGCGACTGATTATGATCATCAGGGGAATTTAGTTCCAGCTTTTCCCAACGCCCTGTACTACATTCAAAGAAAGAACCTGATGTGGGCTTTAAACCCTTCTGATAGCGACCGTCAAAGCTACCTGATGGAAAATATCGAGCCTCTTCGTAGCAAACATTGCCTTAGAATCGTGAGTGGAAGGGTGGAACTTTTCCCGGATATTGAACTTATGCCTTTTAATGGTCATACAGTAGGTCTGCAGGCGGTTAAAATATCGGATAGAAATACAACACTGATCTACTGTGCTGATGTGATCCCTACGACCGCTCATCTACCGCCTCACTGGGTGATGGCCTATGATCTTCATCCTCTGACTTCCATTGAAGAGAAAAAGAACTTATTAGCAAAAGCGTGTAAACATCAGTGGATTTTATTCTTAGAGCATGATCCTAATATAGAAGCCTGTCGCATCCGTCTGAATGATGGAAAATATGAGCTGAGGGAAGAAATATGCCTGTGAGACTTGTTAGTAGGGGCTTAATGCGACAGACTCCATTAGAGGATGGTTTTAGGACTAAACTGATAGCCGCATTCTGGTATGTTATCCGGCTCAGTAGGATAAGCATGGCATAAAAAGGGTTTAAGGTCAGGTGAATCATGGACTAAACAGCGGTTTGAGGGATCCAATTGATTGCATGGGATGGATAGTTCAAGGAACAAGTAGTCCTTTTCGGGGAGAGTCCCTATGACTTTAATGTTACGATAGTTGTAATATAGCTTTAGTTCATCCATTGTGCGATGCTGACTCAGGGCTTGACTTAAGACAGCAGTCAAACGTAATCCCTGACAACACTCTCCACACTGATGACACTCACCAGATCGTTCTAGCATTGTTCAATCGACTTGTCCTGAGATGATGGGTTTAATTCATTGCTCAGCTAATACTGTTTCTGACACAGGGGAGTCGGTCTCCCCGATGACAGTTATTTGTGCTTAATAAAGAATTGGTAAACGGTTTTACCATCCTCAGTGATTTGATTTTCTTCTTCAATGGAATGGCCAGTTTGTTTGGACCAACCCTTAAAATCAGCGGCTGAGCCGGGATCTGTTGCTTTGACTTCTAAAACCTGTCCAGCAGACAGTTTATCCATTTCTTTTTTGGCCTTGATTATAGGCATCGGACAATTTAATCCTCTGGCATCGAGGACTTGATCAGCAGTTAATGGCATTTGAGACTCCTTCATAGTTTACTTGATTACAATAATGAATCCTTTTAGCAGTGGGATCAATAATAACGACCATTTAAAATCTTGAATTGTAAGACAGTGTGAATAAATCCCTTCTACTAACACGAAAAAAAGATATTACTTTTTCATTAAAAGAAAAGTTTTTTATTGTTTTTTTACAGCTATCGGATGCACCTCATCAAAGTTTGAACCAGAGGCATTCAATACAATTTATTACAAAACGTTTTACTATACCAGATGGTATAAATAAATATAGATAAGAATCTATCGATTGTCAAGAAAATTATTAAGTATGACAAGGTCATTTAGTCCTTTTTGCCATTATTTCCTTAGTTATAGCAAACAAACAGGGCGTCAGGAAAAGCACATGGATGCTTGAAGTAATCATTCCCCCTACCATGGGGGCGGCGATTGGCTTCATGATCTCCATTCCTGCTCCTGAAGAGAGTAAAATTGGAAAGAGGGATAAGATTGTAGTACACACCGTTATGAGTTTTGGTCTTAAGCGCAGAACGGCTCCATCTATAGTGGCCGTTTCAATATCTGTTGGACTCATTTTTCCTGTCATCAATTTTTGGTTAAAAGACTGCCTCAAAAAGATAATCATTATAATCCCCGTTTGGACTGCCACCGCATAAAGAGCTATATAACCGATCCAAACAGCAATCGTCATGGGATAACCTAAAGCCCATTGCAGCCAAACTCCTCCCACCAAGGCAAAAGGGATCGATAAGAGGATCAAGATAGCTTCCACAAAAGATTTAAAGGTAAAAACAAGTAAAATACCTATGCTCAACAGCACAAGAGGAATGATTATATAAAGTCTTCTCTCAGCACGAAGCTGATATTCAAATTGTCCACTCCATTCAAGGCGATAACCATCTGGTAATTCCAACTTTTCAGAAAGTAATTGTTTAGCCTGTTCCACATAAGTCATTGGACTGACTTCATCCTCAAGATTTATGTAAATATAGCCCGTTAAAAAGCCATCTTCATGCCTAAGCATCTCAGGCAGCTTTTTAACCTTTATAGTAGCTAATTCCGAGAGCGGAGCGGCATCTCCATTCGGTGCAATAACCATAAGACGCCCTATCTTTTCTATTGTGTTGATATAGTCTACGGTATATTGAACACTTAGTGGTATTAAACTCCTTTTGTGCCTGATCCAGGCAACATTGTCTCCTCCCAAGGCGAACTGAACATACAAAAGAGCCTCATCAGAAGGTATGCCCAAATGAGCCAATTTATCCGTATCGAACTGGACATCAATAAAATAGCCCTCGGATATTCGCTCAGAGATGATACTTCTTGTCCCTGTAAGATCCTTTAAAAGCGATTCAACCTTCCGGCCAAGGATTTCAATTTGTTCTATATTTTCTCCAATCACCTTAATGCCCACAGGAGTCTGGATCCCAGTCGTTTGCATATCGATCCTCGCTTTAATAGGCTGAGTCCAGGCATTCACAAAACCGGGAATCTTCATTTTATGATCCATCTCTTTAATCAACTTCTTTATGGTCATTCCAGACCGCCACTTGGACTTGGCTTTTAATAAAATCGTAGTCTCAATCATGGTAAATGGGGCTGGGTCGGTGGATGTATCCGCTCTACCCAATTTCCCAAAAACCCTCTTTACCTCAGGAAAGGCCTTAAGTTTCTTATCCATTTGCTGTAGAACCCATCCAGCCTCCTTTGCAGGCATTCCAGGGAGAGTCGTAGGCATGTAAAGGATGGATCCTTCTTCAAACCTTGGCATGAACGTCTTTTCAATACTCCAAAACAAAGGAATAGAAACAATGAAAATGATAAAATTAATGGTGATCACATGATATTTATATCGCAAAACAATCTTAAGCAAAGAACGATAAGACCTTGTCAATATGTCATTTAAACCTTTCGTCCCCCTATAACCTTTGGCTCCTAGCAATACAAAAATGAGCCCCGGAAGAAATATAAACGTTAACAAAGTAGAAAAGGTCATCGCAAAAGTCTTGCTGTAGACCAGTGGGTCAAACAACCTTCCCTCTTGAGCCTCTAAAAAAAAGATGGGCAAAAAAGAAATCATTATAATTAATAGAGAAAAAAATAAAGGTTTTCCCATTTTAAGCATTGTCTTTAAAATAATCTCTCTCTTTTCCTTATCAGTGATACGATCCCTCTTTTCAAGTTCTGAAACGCTGTTCTCTACAACAACAATAGTGGCATCAGCCATTTCTCCCATGGCCAGGAACAGCCCAGCTAGTGAAAATAAGTTGATCGTCTGTCCTAAAAGGTACAAAGGGATGGCAGTAAATAATATTCCCAGGACCAGAACAAGAACTGGGGCTAATACTACCCTGTAATGCCTTATGAACAAAGCCATCACCACGATCACCACAAGAAGTTCATAAGCCAGGGTTTTAAAAAATGTAGAGAGGGTCTTATGAATCAAAGTAGATCTATCATAAGTGCTGACTATTTCAATATCTGTGGGTATACTTTTTTTAATCTCTTTCAGCTTCTTATTAATCTGGCTGACCAGATCAATGACATTTTCACCCTTCTGTGCTATAACTATACCGCCAACCACTTCGCCATCACCGTTTAGATCAGCGATTCCCCTCCGTAAGTCATAACCCACCTGAATATATCCAATATCCCTGATCTGTACAGGGTTTCCTTTTTTTGAATAACCCACAACCATCGACTCTATTTGGTCGATATTGTTTATATTGATACTTCCTTTGATTTGGTAGTCACGATTGGTCACTTCCAGGATGCGTCCACCGATTTCATGGCTAGTGGATTTCAGGACAGAGATGAGCTTTTTTAGGGATATTCCTGTCTCAGCCAAAAGGGATGGATAGATCTTTAATTGATATTGTTTTGTTAAACCCCCTATGCTGGCGACCTCGGCCACTCCAGGAACAGATTCCAGGGCGATTTTAATCTGGTTTTCCTGAAGGGCAAGTAATTCCCGAAGGTCGTAGTTCTTATCCTTGTTCACAAGGGCATATTGATATATCCAACCCATACTACTTGCTTCAGGACCCACTTCAATATCCGCGTCACCGGGGAGTTTGTTTCTCACAGTATTAATACGTTCTATGATATGATGTCTCATCTTTTCAAGACTCACATTATTTTCCATGATCACATAGACAAATGAATAGCCCAGGTAAGACATTCCTCTTATGGAGCGAATCCCTTTTGTACCCAGCAGGGAACGGACTAAAGGGGAGGTAATCTCCGACTCAAGGAGCTGAGCACTGCGTTGCCATTTGCTATAGATGATAATTTGTGGGTCAGAAATATCCGGAATGGCATCGAGAGGAGAATGGCTGATTGAATAAACGCTCCAGCCACTCCCAAGAATAATCAGGAAAATAATCGCCCGCCGAAACCGAATAGAGTAATCAATGATTTTAGTGAGCAAGATTTTACCTCATTCTTTTGTGTGGCTCAAAAGATTTCTTTTATTATGAAGTTTGTATTCTGCATCCAGAAAAAAACTCCCAAAAGTAACCACCTCTTCACCCACTTTAAGCCCATCGATAATTTGAGTATAAAGCTCTCCACGATGACCTATGGTAATGGTTTTGGGCAGATATTGACCTTGTTCACAGGTATAGACCACTCTTTTCTTGCCTTCTTCGATGATCGCCTCGTTGGGAATAGCTATATAATGTCCCAAATCGATGATAATCTCCATAATGTAGTACTTTGAAGTCTTATACCACCTGTCAATGAGGTCTGTCTCAACGAAAACCGAGTTTTCACCAGGAACAATACGAATGATCTTTCCTTGTAGGACAGGATCTCTGCCGATAAGGGGAAAGATACGAACCTTTTGTCCTGTTTGGATCAGCCTGGTTTTTCCATAGACCCATCCACTCACCCGTTTGCTTGTGGGATTCACTGTTCCAGTTGTTCTGATCCACCTTTCGATCTTTTCAACGGATACTTTGGAGAGGGTCAAAGTGATTTCTTTAGCCTGAGAGGGGGATAGATAGAGCCCTTGACTTGGGTTTCTGCAAAACTCCTCAAAATCGATGGGGGGGATCCCGCGAACGCTTTCTAACTCAACCAAAGCCATCCCACAAATGGGACAATTCCCTTTCGTTTCTGAGACGTAGTCTCTATGCATAGGGCAGATATATTTCTCTACCCTATGGGTTTTTAGCTTATTATTGTCAGGTGAAAAACATCCCATGAATAACAGGATTCCAAAAACCAACAATATCACAAGTGATTTAGTTTTATTGTTCACAATAGCCTCAATGACAGTAATTATCACGCCCCTCCAGGATAAATGAACCCCATGGATAGAGTCCTACATTAGGAACCCGTGTTGTCTTATTGGTTTTGCCGTTAATGATATAGATAGAATGATCTCTGGAACTGGTTAAATAGATTTTCTCTCCAGCGGCGTCTGTAGCGGCTGTTTGGAGTTCAAGATTCCTGCCGATCTTAATGCGTCCAGCCGGTTTCAAACTCTCTAAGTTGTAAACATATACAAAGCTAGAAGAACTACTGATCACAAAAGCTTTACCATGGGAGAAGTTCACTCCCACCATGTCTGGACCAGCCTCCAATGTGGCAATCACTTTATTTTTCCTAACGTCAATAATAGAAATAGTCTCATCCCCATTGTTGACGACAACCATTTTCTTCCCATCGGGACTTGGATAGGCTCGCCACGGGTCGGCTCCAACCCTGATGATCTTGATCAGCTTATCCTCTCTGGTATCAATGACACCCACTATCCCCAAATCACCATCAGCACAGTAAAGATACCTCCCATCCCTGGTGATTGTAGCATTAGAGATCCCTTTGATCTCACTCAGGTATTTTTTGGGATCGAGTTGACTCACACTGGGCATATCCCCTATTTTAATCTTTTTCAACAGCTCATGACGCTTCACATCAATCACTCCCACCCAATGACCCCCATAATTGGCTACGTAGGCCTTGGATCCATCGGGCAAAAAGGTGATATTGAGTGGCTCAGCAAAGCCTCCCAGGTTCTTTATCCGTTTTAAGGAGACCAGATCAATGATAGTGACAGCATCCCCATCAGGATTGCCCTGATAGTAAAACCGACTGTCAGGAGAGATGGCTAGATGTTCCGGGCCGATGTCGGCAGGGATAACTTTTAGCAAAGTGAGAGTCGCCACGTCTATTATGTAGACTTTATTGGATCGTGTGCCGCCTGTCACTACCTTGCGTCCATCAGGAGTCATGACTGCCATGTGGGGGTTGACCCATTTGCCGAGAAATACTTTTCCTATGATTTTATTGGTCTTCAGGCTCATGAAGGAAATATCGTTCGAGTCCCGATTGACGATGACACACACTGAACGGGGATCTTTTATAATAATCTTTTTCTTCGCTGTTCCCATCACTGAAAACAGAAATGATAGACACACTACGAATAGGATTGAAATCAAATATCTTTTATTCATTTTTATATTCTCCTGATTGATTTAAAAGTCAAATTGAGTCCTTATTCCTGGGACCAGATAGCTTCTTTTAATCGTTTCTATGTTAGAATCAATCAAATACTGAAGGTGAAATGATATCTTTAAGTTTTCCGTTAAGAAAAGATTATAATAGGCTTCAACCAGATATTCTTGGATAGAACCAGTAGTCAGGTTTGAGAAGTTTTCACCCGAAGCGATATCCGAATACACAAAACCTAAGGCCCATGAATCTCTGATGCTAAAGGTCAAAGGCGTTTTGAATTGCAATCCGCCACTATAAAAGAAATTATTCTTAGCAAACCTGCTTGAGGTAAACTCATGTCCGAACCTGAAAAAGGACGTAATAGATGCGGTGAGTTTCTGATCTACCCTGAGTCCCCATGCCATATTTTCCTTATTTGTCCCTTCCAGTCTATACCAGGCTCTATAATGACCTTCAGGGAAGAGGCCAAAAAAGTTGAACAAGTAATCTACTTCAAAAATAGTAAATACTTTGTCTGTCAAACTTCTTTTGACATTCCTACCCCGCTGAAATCCCAACTTTAGCTTAAGATCTGTTTTAGGATCAAAAATGAGAGTGACTCCCCCTCCATTTGTAGGAGGGGCCAGAAGAAGGTTGTTCACCAGAGCATCCGTGATAAATTGACTTGTTTCGTCGTTAGCGGCAGTGTTTAAATCAAAATAATTGGTCAGATCCAGCATACCAACAACAACAATAAGGTTTTGCCCAAACAGTTCAGTTCTCATCCAACCTTCACGCAGGTTTAATGTTTTATTAAGAGCCAGCCTAACGCCATCACTGTTTAGAAAAGAGATATTGGCAATTTGATTGTCTGGAGAAAGCCCCCCGATCACTTCAACATCTGCAAAAAACATGGTATATAAGGCTGGTCTGCTTATAAAAAATATATCCATAGACCCCATGCCAAAAAAGTCTCCATTAATATCACTATTCCTACCCTTCAATCTGAAGGGCGTTTGAAACATGGTGGTTCCACTGATGCCAATCTTAATACCCTTGGAATCTTGTTCAGACTGGGCCGCTGCAATTTGTTCACCAATCGTTTGCCGTCTAAAGACCTTCTCCCTTTGGTAGGTAAAAGATTTTTTAAGAGGGAGATTGTCAAAAGGACATTTGCCATCGAGCTTACTATCATGCTGATGTCCGTTCTTACAAACCCATATCACTTTTTTCTTGATGATGAATTCAGGGTCAGACAATATGGCCCGGCCTTCTAAATCAGAAAGCCGTTTTTCTAGTTGTTCAATCCTTTGTTCACGCGATGCTTTGGTGGAGTTCTTGTTTCGTGCAAATATTAAAGTACATGGTAGCAACAAGATAATAGTGAGACACGCAAAAAGACATGCCAAGAACCTGATATTTATAATCTTCATATTTTCCCCTATATTCTTGATTTCCTTTATTGGAAGTGTATGTTCACGTGATGGTGACGTACTTTCTAATAAAACTATCATATAATGAAGTGTTAAATCATTAATGATCACTAGTGTGATGCTATCATAAATATCTTGCAGCAAAAGAGTTATTTCATTAACAGAATGTTATGAGACAGCTTTACTGTAAATATCCTTGTGGATAGCTTGTAAATTATTTAGAATATAGGGATTTAGGGGATTTTAAGATAGGTCATAAGATACCTCCTTTGACGGGAAAGAGTATTATTTTGGAATAAAGTATTGTGTTCCTGGCTTTTACAGTTACCCGATAGCGTGGGATTTTCACCCAACTTCCACAAAACCTTTATTTGTTAGTTAATTTAAGTTAAAATCATTGATTTGGCAAGGATTTTTTTATAATTATTGATAGGAAAAATCATACTATACTTTGAACGGTTGTAAATTGAATCTTTCTAATTTCTTGTAATATCCTTTGTAGAGGTGTCCCCACAGCCTTAAAAACTGACAGGAAAAATTATAATACAAGAATGAGACAAAGTCAAGGGATTATGTTTTAGTAAATTAAGAGGATGAATAGATAAAAATGTAAGTTTACAAGGTGAAATTGTTAGTTTACATCGCTAAAATGTTAGCTTGCAAAGGGGAAATGTTAAGTAACAAAGTCAAATTGCTGAGCAACAATGGGGAATATATGGATTACATTATCAAAATGTTGCGTCACAAAACCAAAATGTTGCGCGACAAAATGGAAAAGCAGTTCGCCAAAATCAAACTGTTGCACACAAAAATCGAAATGTGCTTCGCCAAATCCCTGTTTCAGTCCACCAATATCCCAAAACAGAACGCCAAACATACGATGTTGAACAGGGAAACCTGTTTGTAGAACATTAAAATCTTATTGTTGAGTTTGTAAATTAATTGATAGGAAAAATTATACTAAAAGGATGAGGCAAAATAAAGGAATTATGTTTTTATAGACATAATGAAGTTGATATATTATATTTCTTTTGAGAGAAATGGATTTCTTTCTCTTAATTTATTTATGTTAATAAAAGAGCTAATGACACTGTGTTTGCCAGTATTTTTTTAACTTTTTGAATACAGGTCTTAAATAAACACAATTTATCAGGGAGCAAATTATGAAAACAAAAAAATATGGGTCTGGAGATTATAAAAGAATCTATTTAATCTCTCCTCGCAATCCAAGAAACTTTTGGACCTTACAATATATGGTTGATATTTTGGGTTATAAATCATTGATGACTAACTCGGCATTTCCACTCCTCATGGCATTAACACCATCTGACGTGAGTGTGGAATATATTTTTGTCGATGAGAATGCCGCTACTATTGACTGGAATATGAAATGTGATTTAGTCGCTATTACAGGCTATACTCTCCATTCAAAAAGAATGAAAGAGATTGCCAATAACTTTAGAAAACGATCCATTCCTGTTGCAATGGGAGGTCCCCATGCTTCGTTGGATCCCTCAGACTGTGAAGGTTATGCCGATCATTTGTTTGTAGGGGAAGGGGAGATAATTTGGCCACAGTTTCTGAGTGACTGGATGAAAGGAGAAGAGAAATCCAGATATATTCAAAGGGGTGAAATTAATATGAAAGAGAGTCCTGTACCTGACTGGTCACTTACCAAACATTCTGATTATCTTTGTTCTACTGTTCAGACAAAGCGTGGATGCCAATACAAGTGTGATTTTTGCGATGTTATCATGCTTCATGGTAGACACGTGAGGTACAAAGCAATAGATCAGGTGATGGATGAGCTTAAAAAGATTTATGAATATGGCTCTGAGACTGTCTTTTTCCTTGATGACATTTTTATTACAAGCAAGTCTTATACCAGGGAGCTTTTGGGAGAATTAATAAAATGGAATGCCACTAAAAAACATCCCCTTTCGTTTATTGTACAAACAACTGTAGAAATAGCAAAGGATAAGGAATTGCTTCAACTTCTTGCCGATGCCCGTTTTTATCAATTATTTTTGGGTATTGAGACTCCAAGAAGAGATAGTCTGAAAGAGGTTCACAAAGTCCAGAATCTTTTTGGTGACATGAAAGACAGTATAAGAACCATTTCAAGTTTTGGGATCATCCCTATTGTTGGTTTGATGGTGGGTTTTGACCATGATGATGATACGATATTTGATGAACATGAGAAGTTCCTGGAAGATGCTGCCAGTCCTATAACGGCGATTAGTGTTGTGAACGCTCCTAAACACACTCCTTTATATATGAAACTAAAATCAGAGGGAAGGGTCATAGAAGATGATCTTTGTGGGGAGTGGCTACTATCGACAAATATTGTTCCCAAATTGATGACCCGTGAAGAGTTATTGGATGGACATCAAAAGCTTTTCAAGAAGGTTTATGAACTCGATGTTTTTGAAGAAAAGTTCATTAACTGGATAAAAGAGGTTAAACATCCTTATAACCGTGATTTATACCCCCTCAGAAAAGTCAGAATAAAGTACAACGCGTTAAGATTTATGCATTTATTTACTCATGTAGCGTTTAAGGCAAGTTTTCCTATGAAGTTCCTGTTTTTGAGGTGTATTATGTTCACTATCCGTACCAACAAGCGTGCATTGAGGCAGGCTTTCAATATGCTTCTTCAATTTATGCATTTTAATGATTTTGTGAACCAAAAAACAATGGAAAGACGGAGCTAAAGGGGGTCTCCCGAACAGATTGATAGGAAAAATTATACTACAAGATTGAGACAAAGTCAAGGATTATCTTTTAGT
>CAJXGR010000060.1 GCA_913053665.1 uncultured Spirochaetia bacterium | reverse complement strand
TCAATAATTGTATTTATTAAAACTAAACGGGCAGAAAAACGCTGAGATCATAAAAAAACATGAAAGTTATACATATGATCAGATATAATAGCATTTAGACCCTTACAAAGGATTTGTCCTGCCCGTTTACTATAGACAAGTTAACGATTTACAGAATGGTGTCATTCAATATGTTAAACCTTGTCCATTCATCTTATGTTCTTTATCTCGGTCCACCCTGCCTTTCTCTGGCTTCATTCACTCGCAAGGTTCTTCCATTAAAATCCGTTCCATTAAGGGCTTCAATAGCTGTCTGAGCATGATCTGATTCCATTTCAACAAATCCAAAGCCTCTAAAACGACCTGTCTCAAAGTCTGTGATCAATTTGATGGACTGGATATCCCCATGTGATGTAAATAAGTCCTTCACATCATCTTCTGAAGCTGTAAAAGGTAGATTACCAACATAGATTTTTTTTGACATTATAAACTCCTAAAAAAATTAGCATCTCTGCCAGGAATTGACATGTATAGCAAAGTAATGAGTCACCCTGATACTTTTCATATCACGGATTTAACTTCATCAATAAACGTAAATTAATGTCCGATTTTTTTTTAACCATCAAAGATAACATCAAGATGCTAATTTCGCGGGCTTGAAACTGAAGATTGTGGACAAAACTACAATACTTTCTATGCATAAAATTCCAAAACAAGATAAGGCTAAAGATAACAAATTTACTCTTAAAGGCAACAGTTTATCGCAAGTCTTTAATAATTTTCTTCATAAAGTAATTTCTTGATTGCGTATATTCTTTCCAAATACAATGATAGATTGATTCAAGTCTATCTGGAAATTACCAGATGACTTAAAAAGCCTTTGCTCTCCATGAGTTACTATGAAAAATCAGTCTAATTCTCTTAATCACAGATGATTAGCCGCAGATTTTCCCCAGCCACTCAGGGGACTAAATTATCGTTTACCTACAAAATGGTCCTAGCATAAGCTTATCATAGCTGCCCTACGGGTGCGAATTCGATTTAGGGTAAAAATCAAGTTTTTCTTAATTTTTGGTATCTTTTTTGCTTAATATGTTCCCAATAACCATTTATTATGTATGCCCTCAAAATTAGAATAGCATTGGCATCTCTAATCGTCTAAGTGCTAGGTGACTTTCCCACTCTCTCGTGAACTAGATGACGAACCGTTCCTTCAATTTTTCCAGAGCTATAGGGTTTTCCCTTTCTTCAAAATCTTTGCATCTCATTTTCTCATAATGATTTTTATAATACTTTTTGGCCTTAAATTGAGCACTTCCTTTACTAAGATATCCAGCCAACTTGGACCATCCCCTATAATAACGACGATTCATCTCGATTTTTGTCCTTCCAGTAGTTAAAGTTTTTTTTCCTTCCTTTGTATTGAGCTGTTGAACCACATTCACACGGATAATTATTTTCTTTGATTCTGGTAGATCTTGAAAGGTATTGGACTGAAGGAGTTTCTCAAGGTCATTGGCAATCTTGCTCAGGATTATTTCAGCTTCTAAAACGAAATTTTTACCCTAAAATAAACTTGCACTCATTGAATCTCAGGGCAATTTCATTCTCCTGATAATTGTTTATTTTAATTAGGAACTGAACAGACAGAATGTTTGTTCTACCAGTATTTTAAGGAAAGTAGGCCAGACATTCTGTCTGGCCATATCATATAGAATAATAAAGAGTTAGAGAAGAATTAAATAGCCTTGAATTGAACCTATAAGCTCTTGACAAAGTTGGATTTTTCCGTATATTTTATACTTTCCATTAAAGAAGGTCTTTTTTGAACGAAAAAGGTTTAGCCAAAGTACTGATTGTTGATGACTTATCCACAAATGTAGAGCTTTTACAGGTCTATCTTGAAGAAGAAGGTTATAACATTCTTACCGCTTCAAATGGCAAAGAAGCTTGGGAAATCACCCAACGAGAATTGCCCGATATTATCCTTCTTGATGTCATGATGCCAGTCATGGACGGTTATGAGGCCTGTCGTCTCATTAAATCCAATACCATTACTGAAAACATACCCGTTGTCATGGTAACCTCACTCAATGAAGTATCCAGTCGTATAGCAGGGATCGAGGCGGGAGCCGATGATTTCCTCTCCAAACCCTTTAATATTTATGAACTTTTAGCTCGTGTTCGCTCACTCATACGAATCAAGAAATATAATTCCCAAATCCTGGATCAGAATAGAGTCTTTGAAAAAGAGTTAGAAATAGCCAAAAAAGTACAGGAAGCCATTTTACCCGCTAACAATGAAGTGATTTTCAAGGGGCTCACCCTTCATTATAGATACATACCAAGCCAGAAACTTGGTGGGGACTATTTTAACGTAATCCAATTGGCTGATAACAAGATTGGCATCTTCCTGTCGGATGTGATGGGACATGGTGTGGCGGCGTCTTTGATTACCATGGTGTTGAAAACCCTCTTTGATAACCATGTCCATCGAATTGATAGTCCCAGTGACTTTTTGTTTACGTTAAATAATGAGTTACAGAAAATATTTGGTGAAATCCTCATCTACGCAACGGCCATCTATATTATTGTCGATCAGAAAAATCGTAAACTTTACTATGCCAATGGAGCTCATCCCCCTGCTCTACTCTACAATAATACAAAATCTGACATCATGCAGTTGCAATGTCAAGGAACTATCCTGGGAATCTTTAAGGATACCAAATATAAGACAATCGAAATGTCCTATGAGCCCAATGATCAGATATTTCTATACACAGATGGACTGACTGACGTGGAAAATATCCAGGAAGAGCCTTTTGGTGATGAACGTTTGCTTAAAATTGTAGGCGAAAACAAAGAACTCGCCCCAAAAGAGTTGATTGAAACCCTTCTTGAGAACCTTTATCAATTTGCTTCTGACGAATCTTTTGAGGATGATATTAACATTCTTTGTGTACGACTGGATGATTAAAAGAATATGGTTAAAGTACAGGTTCCAGCCTCTACGGCTAATATAGGCCCCGGTTTTGATATTCTGGGTTTAGCATTGACTTTATACAACACGGTTGAGGTAGAATTGCTATCGGAACCTACCCTTGACATTGAGTATGCGGGTGAAGGCAAAGAATATATCCCCACAGACTCAAGCAATATGATATATAAAAGCATCCAAAGGGTATTTAGTTCTCTAAACAAGCCGCTAAATGGCCTCAGAATCAAGATAGACAACGAGATTCCTCTCATGGGAGGCCTTGGAAGTTCCAGTAGTGCTATTGTAAGCGGTATAGTCGCTGCTAATGCCCTTTTAGATAACCCTTTAACTAAAAGGGACATGCTCAAGCTAGCGGTTGAAGAGGATGGTCATCCTGATAACGTGACCCCCGCTTTATTGGGTGGCTTCACCTTGTCATACAGGGACGAGGAGGAAAATCCTTCTATAATCCCATTAATATTCCCTTCAGGGCTTGATATAGTGACTGTGTCCCCTGATTTTCACGTATCCACACAGTCAGCCAGAGAGGTCATGCCTGAAAACTATCCTCTTAAAGTGGTTACAAAAAACGCCACCCGTTTGATCCGTCTGATCCGCTCCCTGGAAAAAGGACAATGGGATGAGCTTCAAAGCCTTCTAGAAGATGAATTGCACCAGCCCTACAGATTTCCTCTTGTCCCAGGATTGAAAAAAGCTTGTGAAAAGGCCTATCAATCGGGTGCGGTCGGTGCTTTTATATCGGGATCTGGACCCACTCTTGCTATTTTTTGTCATGAGAATCGTGAAAAAGTGGGTCAATCTGTTGTGGAAGTCTTTGAACAGGAAAAACTAGAAGCAAAAGTACGTTACCTCAAAGTGGATTTTGAGGGCGCCAGGATCATTGACTGAAGGTTTATGGTAATATCTTATGAAACAAGTATTAGTTATTCATGGCCCCAATTTAAACCTTTTAGGAACAAGGGAAACCCATATTTATGGGAAGCAGACACTTGATGAGATCAACAATGAGCTAGTCAAGGAGGGCAAAAACATTGGTATTGAGATACTTACCTTCTTTTCTAATCATGAGGGCGAGATTGTTGATTTCATCCAGAATAAAGGTGAACATGCAGAGGGGCTTATAATTAACCCGGCCGCCTACACCCATACTTCCATAGCGATACGGGATGCCATATTGGCTCGTGAACTCCTCACTATAGAAATCCACCTGTCCAACATCTATAAGCGTGATTCATTCAGGCAACATTCCTATTTTCATGATATTTCAGAAGGTGTCATCATGGGTTTAGGGCCTTACGGTTATCATTTGGCACTAAAAGCTATGGATCAGCTTCTCAACAGGCCCTCCTCTTAAAGGCTAAAAGAAAAAGTGTGAATCTTGCTTGACAAGCTATTCGTATTTTGCTAACTTAGTGGGTAATCCATTTAAATGGATATTTAAGAAATGGTACTATTTCCTATATAATAATAACTTGTAGCAACAGGACAAAATAGTGGTGAGTGCAAACAGCTTAAAAAAAGGCAGTATGATTAAGTTAGAAGGCGAACTTTATTCTGTATTGGATCATCAGCACTTCAAACCAGGGAAAGGGGGAGCTTTTGTGAGAACAAAGTTACGCCTTTTGAAGAAAAATAGTGTTATCGAGAAAACATTTAGATCAGAAGAAAAGATAGAAGATGCCTATGTAGAGCGTCGTCAGGTTCAGTATCTCTATGAAGATGGTGATCAGATAATGATTATGGACTCTGAGACCTATGAACAAGAAGGTCTATCCAAAGAAATCGTAGGGGATGCCCTCCATTTCCTGAAGGAAGGGATGGATATCGAAGTGGATGTCTACGAAGGGTCTGTCATTAACCTGATCCCACCGATGTTTGTTGAAATGAAGGTGACACACACTGAACCTGGCTTAAAGGGTGATACGGTTAGTGGAGCCACGAAACCTGCAACTGTTGAAACGAATTATACTCTTCAGGTACCACTTTTCGTTAATATTGACGATGTATTAAAGATTGACACAAGGACAGGGGAATACATTACCCGTGTATCCTAATCTATTAAGGTTTTATAAAAACTATACGGATCAACATGGACTCTAAACTCATTGAAAGCATACTTGAAGCATTGGATCGGACTGAGACCCGATATTTTAAAGTTGAGAACTCAAAGAAGAAGATTGAAATCGTTAGAAATCTGAGTTCAGAAAGTCAAAGGCAGGATAGTCAACTACCTTTAGGGACACAAGATGCTATAATGCCTGATGGACAAAGTGACACATCAGATCACCATGATATAACCTCCCCATACGTCGGCTTTTTTCGGAGAAGTGAAAGTAAGGAAGCCACGAAACCTCTTGTCAAGCTCCGTGAGGTGGTGGATGAGGGAAAGATTATTGCTTACATACAGTCTATGAACCTCCAGTATGAAGTGAAATCTGATATACATGGTAAAATCCTGGAAGTTTTAGTCGAAGATGGACAGGCTGTAGAATATGATCAGCCTCTCTTTCGGTTAAAAGCCTTGTCTGATGACAGTTAATATATTGGATAAGTAAATTATTGAGGCTGAAATGGACTCCGATCACTGATTCCTTAAATAGCCATTGAGAGATTATGATTAAAAAGATTCTCATTGCCAATCGAGGGGAAATCGCCCTCAGGATAATACGGACCTGTAAAGAGCTGGGCATTCAAACAGTGGCCGTCCATTCGACTGCCGATGAACATAGTCTCCACAGGCGTTTTGCCGATGAAGACGTTTGTATTGGCCCGGCTGACAGTAGAAAATCCTACCTTCATATACCCAGTATCATTAGTGCAGCAGAAATCACTGGAGCCGATGCCATCCATCCTGGTTATGGCTTCCTGGCTGAAAACGGCCAGTTCGCTCAAATCTGTGAAGAAAACAAAATCAAGTTTATTGGCCCCACTAAAGAGATCATTGATCTGATGGGCGATAAAGCCATGGCTCGTAAGATCATGTCGGATGCAGGGATCCCAATAATACCCGGCTCGGATATTGTGAGCAATCCTATGGAAGGCTTGAAAACAGCCCATAGCGTTGGCTTTCCAGTGATCATAAAGGCTACTGCTGGAGGAGGAGGGAAAGGGATGAGGGTGGTCCAATCGGAGTATGAGTTTGAGGAAGCCTTCCACTTGGCACAGAATGAAGCTGAGAAGGCCTTTCACAACCCCAACGTCTATATCGAAAAGTACTTCGGGAAACCTAGACATATTGAAATACAGATATTAGCAGACGGCAAAGGAAATGTCCTCCATTTAGGAGACCGGGACTGTTCCATCCAACGAAAACATCAAAAGCTGATCGAGGAGTCTCCCTCGCCTTTTTTGGATGACAAGATGCGAAAAGTGATGGGTGATGCGGCCATTAAAGGGGCCAAAGCCGCTCATTATGTGGGTGTTGGAACCGTAGAGTTTTTAGTCGACTCAAAAGGAGACTTTTTCTTTATGGAAATGAATACCCGGATTCAAGTAGAACACCCAGTCTCAGAGTTTGTTACCGGGATCGATTTAATTAGGGAGCAGATCCACGTAGCGAATGGAGGAAAGTTAAAGTTAAAGCAGTCGGATGTCCAGTTTCGAGGGCATGCTATTGAGTGCAGGATTAATGCAGAGAATCCTTTTAAAGATTTTACCCCTTCAGCAGGCAAAGTGGACTCATATCATATGCCCGGTGGCTTTGGAGTCCGTGTAGACAGCCATCTGTATGCCGAATACGTCATACCACCCTATTATGATTCCTTGATCGCCAAGCTCATCGTATGGGGGGAGGATCGTAAGGAAGCGATCAGCAAGATGAGCCGCAGTCTGGACGAATTCATCATTGAAGGGATTCATACGACTATACCCTTTCATCAACAAGTCATGGTGGAACAAGGCTTCCAAAAGGGAAACTATTCAACTCATTATCTGGAGCAATTTACGTTGGTGGATAAAAAGGTGGATACATGAAATTAGAATTGACTGAGCTTGAACTAAAACAATTGGTTATTTGGGCGGACCACACAATTGCAGGGGGACATTTCGGCGACGGCAATGTGGTCTTCCCTGAAGAAGGTATTACTCTGGATAAACTCAAGAATTCACAAGATGGAACACTAGAAATCAGGGAACGAGATGTTCAGGTTATGATCATTTGGTGTGAAAATGCTATTGGCAAAACCCTTAAAGGAATGACCAGTGAGGAAATATCGCTGATTGCTAAACTCGAACAAGCCCAAGAAGCTTTTTCATAAGAATCTGCCAGGAGATATATTCTGTTAAATGTGTCCTGATCAGTCGATTGCCTTCCTCATAAACTCTCTCTATTTAAAAAAAACACCTTTTATTATTATTTTTTATTAACTTCTTACAAGTAAGTAAATAATAATTATCAAATGGAGCTTGGCAATGAATAAGTATGTTATCGTAATTTCATTCATATTAGCATGTTCGTGGAGTTGTTCATCCTATCAAGTCAGGGCAAATGATCGTAATCCTGGTCAGGAAGACAGCAAAGAAGATAATGATAAGTCTGATGACCCAGTTGTTGAGGCTTCAAAAGCTAGCAAGAAAAAGACAAAGAATGATGGAGACGGTGAAATCATTAAGTCGGATAAGCTTAAACACTTACCTAAAGCTAAGTGGGATACTAGTAATGATGTATGGGTTCCTGTAGAAAAGGAAGGACAAAAAGTTATCCCTGAAAAGGATGAATCAAAAGATAAGGCAGTTACTAAAAAAGCAGAACCTAAAGGTGAGACTAAAAAAGAATCTAAAGATAAAGTGAGTCGTAAGGATAGGAAAGGAAAAGACGAAGGAGACAAAGTCATACGGGCTGACAAGCTCAAACGCCTGCATCAAAGGCGATGGGATCAGAGTAATCGCGTTTGGGTCAAGGTGAATAAAGGTGAGAATAAGACTTTAGCCAATCAGAAGGACAAATCCAAGGATAAAACAGTCAGCAAAAAAGCTGAACCTAAGAATAAAGTTAAGAAAGAAGCCAAAGATAAGGTGAGTCGTAAGGATAGGAAAGACAAAGACGAAGGAGACAAAGTCATACGGGCTGACAAGCTCAAGCGATTGCATCAAAGTCGGTGGAATGAGAGTAACAGAGTATGGGATAAGGTAAACAAAGGGGATAATATCCGCATAAAAGAAGACAAGCCAAATAAAAAGGATGAAACTAAGTCCTCAAAAAAAGACAAAGAAAAAAGTGATCAATCCGTAAAAAAGAAAGATAAGTAGCCTTTTAGGTGGTCTATGAAGAAAGTAGGTTTTTCTTATCATCCCATATACCTGGATCATCAGACTGGACGGTTCCATCCAGAGAGAAGCAGTCGGCTAGAAGCCATTCTACGTCAACTCAAGAAAGATGGTCTAGACTCTCAAATGCTTGCCATCGAGGCTTATGAAGCATCCATCGATTGGATCAAAGAAATACATGATGGAAACTATATTAAACGGCTCCACTCAGCCTGTCAAGCGGGAGAATCATTTTTAGACACTCAGGATTGTCCCATTAGCCCAAAGACTTATGAAGCATCCATCTGGTCGGCTGGAGGAGTCTTGGCAGCGGTTGATCATGTGATGGAAGGAAAGTCTGAAAGAGCGTTCTGTGCTGTACGCCCTCCGGGGCATCATGCTGAACAGGGGCAGGCCATGGGTTTTTGCTTTTTTAATAATATTGCTATTGCCGCCCGCTATATTCAGAAAAGATATCACCTAGAAAAAGTTTTTATACTTGATTGGGATGTCCATCACGGTAACGGAACCCAGCATTCCTTTGCCAGTGACCCCAGTGTGTTTTACTGTAGCCTTCACGAAGACCCACGCCACTGTTACCCCGGTACAGGGTATGAAGAAGAGATGGGACTGGGGAATGGGAAAGGATATACGCTGAATTGCCCTATAGCCCCTATGACTGAAGAAGAGGATTTTCTTGATACCTTTGAAACAAAGGTACTAACAGCCATAGAGAAGTTCAAACCGGACTTTATACTTATATCAGCTGGGTTTGATGCTCACAAAGATGATCCCCTTGCCCACCTTAACTTGACAGAGACAGGATATAGTAAGATGACGGATAGCATTGTAAAACTGGCCGATGCATTCTGTAAAGGCAGAGTGGTATCTGTTTTGGAAGGAGGCTATAATCTTTTAGCCCTTGGTAATAGTGTTTCAGCCCATATCCAATCATTGATGAAATAATATTGAGATCATACCAATCGATTCACTTTATGAAACCTTTAAAGTGAATCGTTGAACATAGCCAGGTCTTGTTCTGAAAAAGTGATACGCTTTTTAATGAAGTTCCCAGGATCCATGAATTAAAATAAATAATCTCTATTACACCATGATTTTAAAGTGTTTTATACCGACATTAAGGGAAATTAATATGGGTTAAGTAAAACGTGTCAGGTCAAATTAGTTTTTCAAAAATCAGAAAGCTTAGTAGTCGCATCAATTCTGCAGAAGACCTGACTACTCTGTTAAACCTGATTATGAACTCTGCTAAAGAGCTTATAGACTGTGAAGGAGTCTCACTGCTCTTACTGGATGAGAACACAAAGACTTTGAAGTTTAATGTTGCTTTAGGAAGCAAGGTCAGTCAAATTAAAAAGATCGCCTTCCCTTTGGGCGTAGGAATTGCTGGGCAGGTGGCTCAAACAGGAATCCCCATCATCTCAAATAAGGCTCAGAAAGATGAAAGGCTTTTTGACAAAATCGATGAACTCAATCAATTTACTACAGAAACATTACTTTGTGTTCCCATGAAAGTTCGGGATAAAATCATAGGGGTTTTAGAAGCTATCAATTCCAAAAATGAGATGTTTCAACCTGAAGATCAAGAAATATTAACATTCCTGGCGAATGAGGCCGCTATTGCTATTCATAACCGTTTGCTATTTAGTCGTTTAAACCGGGCTAATGACGAGCTCAACAGTCGGATCAATGAACTTAAATATCTATATGAATTAAGTCTTTTATCACAAAACTATCAAGATATCTACGAAGTATTGGATTTCATCCTGGAGGGTGTTTCTAAAGTTTTACAAGTGAACAAGTCTTCTATACTCCTTTATAACGGACAGCAAGATATTTTCAAGGTGATTTCCTCAGTAGGCCATGGCAATACAACACTTCAAAGTCTAGAAGTCTCATCACAAGATGGGATTGATGGGATGATATTAAAAAACAAGGTTCCACTCCTTGTTGCTGATGTTAAGAAAGAAGCTCACCTACTGCCCCAAAGCAAAGGAATCTATAATAGCAACTCATTTTTAGCTGTTCCAATCATTGTTGAGGGTGACTGCATCGGTGTAGTTAATATGACGGATAAAGTGGAAGATCATGTCTTTACCTCTTCTGATCTACAAGTTCTGACAAGTGTTGCCTCCTTTATAGCTAAATATTACCGTAATTTCAAACTCAAAGAAGAAATTGCCGAGCAAAGCCGAATCAAGAAAGAGATGGATATTGCTTCTACCCTACAAAACAGCTTCCTCCCAAAGGAGATACCAACACTCAAAGGCCTGGATATAGCTGTCTATAATGGAACTCACCCTGAAATTGGCGGCGATTATTATGACTTTATAAAAATTGATGATCATAAACTGGCTATCGCTATCTGTCAAGTCTCAGGAAAAGGTGTTCCTGCCGCTCTTTCTATCGCTTTCTTCAAAAATATGTTACGCGGACAAGTCCAGCAGAACGCTTCCCCCAAATTGGTCTTAAACTGGGTGAATCAACAGCTTTGCAATGACACAACATCCGAAATGAGCATCCAGGTATTATATACCCTGATTGACACACATAATAAAGTCCTTACTTATTCTGTGGGTGGACACGGCGTTCATTTTGTACTCTTTAAGCAAAGGACTAGAGAAATAGAAGAACTCAGACGGCAGGATCAGTCCTTAGGCGAGACTCCTGACATTGAATATCTTGAGTTTATGAGCCAGTATGAAGCTGGCGATATTCTCCTTTCCTGGACTAGAAACAAGACGAAAGCATCTTTCTTGAATGGGACTCTCAAGAACTTCATATGGGATTCATTCAACGACACAAGTAACAGGATCCTCCAAAAGCTTAAGGAACAATACTCTAAGGGTCTATCAGAAATTGGATTAGATCAACTGACGACTTTGATCATTCTGAAATCGGATTAACAAGTTATTATGAGATAGAAAGGTGTTTATATAAAAGATAATTAGACGAAAAGAGGGCAATATGGATACAAAACCTGAAGTTGGGCCTGATGCCCTTGAGGATCTGGCGGACGCGGATCATCGGATTGAAAATCTCCTTGGAGGGAAGATCCAGGGGGACCATGAGGGTACTTCGGATATTGATAAAATAAAGAATAGAAAAAGGGTTATCAGCGGGGATGGCAGCAAGGATCAAAGCTCTTCTAATAAGCGATCTGGCCCTCTACCCACTCATAAAGAACTTAAAGATAAATACTCCCAGTTTTTCTCAAAGCAAAGTCAAATAGGTAATGAGAAGGAAAAAGCAAATGTCATTGACCACTTTGCCCATTCAGAATACGATATCAACAAGATAGAAAGTGGCCCCGTCTTATTGGAAGAGATCGTCTATGGGAATATTGAGAAGGCTATTAACGAATATCGCTCTATGACGGCCCATATAAAAAGTGCTAAAGAGATCAACGTCAGCAAGTTAAGGGAATTCGTCCAGGCTCTGATCAATGAAACTGGGCCAAACCAGAACTCATCACTCCTTCTTGTAAATCTGGTGGGGTCAGCCAATGAGGACTATTTTGCTTCCCATTCTATTAATGTGCTGATCTTTACGTTAATTATAGCGATTGAATCTTCCAAAATGATGATGGAGAAAGTCCAAACCCCTGAAATCAGTAAGGACTTCTTCAAAACCCGTGTCTGCAGCCTTAAAACATTTAAGGGGAAGGAATTAATAGACCTTGGTATAGCAGCACTACTCCACGATATTGCTGTGAAGGTGAAGTTCCCGGATATTGCCGTGAATAGCAATCTAAGTTTCCGTGATCAGCTTGAGTTCAAAAGACACTCCATCGAATCCTTCAGGATGGTGGAAGAACTTAAAATAAGTCGTGATATAGAGTTAGCCATCCTACAACACCATGAACAACTGGATGGTGGCGGTTATCCTGATGGGATCAGTGAAAGGGTTATTAATCGTTATGCCAAAGTATTGGCTTTAGCAGATCATTATGAGAGCCTATCCTTTGCAAACCCCTTCACTCCGGCTATTGGCCCAGTTGCCGCTATCAATCAACTCCTTAAAAAGGAAAAGAGCGCCTATGACGGAGACCTGCTGATCAGTTTTCTAAAGGCTACATCCCTCTTCCCACTAGGTAGTTTCATACTTCTTAGCAGCGGAGAGATTGGGATGGTGGTTGAAACAGATAAAAAAACAATGCAGAAACCTAAAGTCAAGATTCTCTTTTCTAAAGGCAAGGTTCAGGTAAAAAAACCCATTTTACTGGATCTGAACGAATACCCTGACATTCGAGTCTCCAGAGCAGTGCATCCGAGAGAGGTTAAAACGGTACTACCGGAAATTAGAAAGCAACTTGGACTCATGTAATTATCTATAAAATATATAGTTAACGTGAGTTTGGGATAAGTTAAAATGCCTAACTCTCTGTCGGACTGGGAAGTCCAACCTACAGGCTTTTTTAGAGAGAGTCCATT
>CAJXGR010000059.1 GCA_913053665.1 uncultured Spirochaetia bacterium | reverse complement strand
GATTTGCATATTGATCACGTATCGGTTGTTTTAAGCGGTCTTTGTAAGGATTGTGATCAATAGCTTCTCAAGCCCTTCAGGATTGTTCTCTAAAATATCATAATTTTTAAAGAATATCTATTTATTGTATGCAACCGATGAAATCCCTTCATTTTAGGACACTATGATTATTTTAAAGAATCCTTGACCTTTCGTTTTATTTGTTGTATATTTATAGTAGCAATTGAGATTGCATCTCAATTACAAAGCACACAAAGAGGATTAAGATGCCTAAATTGATATTATCTTTACTGTTAACCTTCCTTTTTTCCCTATCTCTTTACCGTTGCGGCGGGCAGGAACTGGGTGCCTACAAAAAAAAGGAATCCCAATATCGCCTCAAGGTGGTGGCTACCACTGGCATGATCGGTGATATGGTCAAGAATATAGCGGGAGATTATGTCCAAGTCAAAGTTCTATGCGGGCCTGGAATCGATCCTCACACTTACAAGCCTACTTTGAGGGATGTAAAAAATATGAGACAGGCCGATTTGGTCTTCTACAATGGACTCCATCTTGAAGCAGATTTAATCGACTTTCTCAGAACAGATCTATCAGAAAAAGCTATCCAGGTCACTAAAGACATACCCAAATCCATGCTTCTCGACTGGTTTAGGGATGGGAAGGTGGAAGGTTATGATCCTCATATCTGGAACAATCTGCCAGCTTGGGCATTGACCACCAAGACAGTTGCGAAGGCGCTTTCCAAGAAAAATCCTAACCATTTGGACTTGTATAGAAAAAATGGAGAACTCTATGCTCAAAAAATCATGGACCTCCATCAATACGCAAAAAGAGAACTTGCTAAACTCCCTGAAGGCGATCGGATATTGGTCAGCGGCCATGACGCATTTCAGTATTTCGCCAGATCTTATGGTCTTCAATCCATTGCCCTCATGGGGGTAAGTACTGTGGCTGAGACTGGAACAAGAGAAATTAGAGATATTGTAAACCGTATCATTAAGGATGAGATCAAGGTAATATTTACTGAAAGTATCCTTAATAATAAAGGGATGCAAGCCGTGCAAAAAGCTGTTGAGGCCAATGGAAAAATGGTCCGACTGAGCGATAAGGAACTCTATTCAGATGCCTTGGGACGACTGAAACCTGTGAACACCTATTTAGGCATGATTAAGTCCAATGTAGATACCATTTTAAGAGAACTTGGTTCTAGAGAGTTTCAGACTGTCTCCCGTTAATCAAGGCCTCTAGCTTATAGGATAATTATTCTCCGGCAATAGAAGTCTTTTACCCTACCTTGTCGTAGCCCCTATAATAACTTGAATGGAAGGTATCTTATGGATTTTAAAGTATTGGTTTCGACTTTTGGACTTATTTTCCTTGCCGAACTAGGCGATAAAACGCAAATAGCTGCATTAACTTTCAGCATGGAAAGCAAATCCCCGTTCTCTGTTTTTCTTGGCTCAGCCTTTGCTTTAGTCTGCACCAGTTTTATTGCCGTGTACGGAGCCAGTTATTTCTCAAAATGGATTCCTATGGAGTGGGTTCCCAGGATTGCAGGAGTTCTGTTTATCATACTAGGCATTTTTTATTTAGTCAAAAGTAAGTAATTTTATGGATAATAAGTTGCCCCAGAGTGCTATTGAAATCACATCTCTCACCGTTGCCTATCATGAACAGCCCGTTTTATGGGATATCAACCTAAGCATCCCGAAAGGTGTGATTCATGGGATCATTGGGCCCAATGGAGCCGGAAAAAGCACGCTCATAAAGGCTATTTTAGGGATTGTTCATCCAATAGCTGGCCAGGTTAAGGTTTTTGGAGAGGAGTACAAAAAGCAGCGTAAACGTGTCGCCTACGTTCCCCAACGAACAAGCGTTGATTGGGATTTCCCCAGTGACGTCCTGGACATCGTGCTTATGGGTTCCTATGGGCAAGTTGGCTGGATAAGACGTCCGGGTAAAAAAGAGAAGAAAATGGCTATAGAGGCCCTTGAGAAACTGGGATTGGCGAATTTAGCCCATAGACAAATCAGTGAACTCTCTGGGGGACAGCAGCAGCGTACCTTTTTAGCCAGATCTCTTGTTCAGAAACCGGATATATATCTCATGGATGAGCCATTTGCTGGGATTGACGCTAAAACTGAGAAAACCATCATCTCTCTCATGAAGGAACTGAAAAATCAAGGAAAGACATTAATTGTTGTCCACCATGACTTACAAACGGTTAGGGAATATTTTGACTGGCTCACCCTTCTAAACACTAGTATCATAGCCCACGGACCCACTCAGGAAGTCTTTTCTGATAATACTATCGAGCAGGCTTATGGTGGACAGATTCAAAAGCATCCTTCTTTAGTTTAAATAACTGGATCACTGAATGATTGAATATCTCACTGATGTTTTTAGTAATTATACTTTAAGAACCGTGATTTTAGGGACTTCAGGCCTTGGAATCGTGAGTGGAGCATTAGGTGTCTTTGCTTATCTTAGAAAACAAAGTCTCGTGGGGGGAGTGGTCTCTCACTCTGCCTTACCGGGTATCGTGATAGCCTTTCTCGTCACTGGGAGTAAGGCACCGAGTGTTTTAGTATTAGGTGCCGCGATTGCCGGCTGGCTGAGTATGCTTTTAGTGAACATGATCACCCGTACGACTCGGGTGAAATACGATAGTGCCTTGGGGATCACCCTTGCTCTTTTCTTTGGAACAGGTATTTTACTCCTTATAAGAGTCCAGATGGCGGGTATGTCAAAGAAAGCAGGATTAGAGCATTACCTTTTCGGTATGGCCGCTACAATGAGTCATGAGAACGTCCTGGTCATTGGTGGACTGGGAGGGCTTGCATTAATTCTTATGTTTGTCTTTTGGAAGGAGTTTAAAGTAGCGAGCTTTGACCCGGACTACACGAAAAGCGTTGGCTTTTCTGTCCATCTCATTGATACGATCATCACATCCTTGATTGTGGTCGCCATTGTCATTGGTCTTGAGGCCGTTGGAGTGATCCTGATGTCCGCAATGGTCATCATTCCCGCAGCCGCCGCGAGACAATGGACAAATCGATTGAGTTTAATGGTGTTAATATCCGCAGTCATTGGGGCTGCAGCTGGTGTAGGAGGAACTCTCATTGGTGATAGCGGACATCACTTAGCCACAGGGCCTCTTATCGTTTTAACTGCTACAGCACTTTTTATTCTTTCCTTATTCTTTGCCCCTAAAAGAGGAATGGCCATTCACTGGATACGCCAGTGGAAAAGGAAACGTCGGATGATGCATCGTCAGATTCCTGCCCTGCTACACGATCTCATGGAACGAACTAAAACAAAGGATGACGGCTGGACTATCGATGTTATTAGAGGTTTAAGCCCCTATAAATCTGGTATAGATAGAGTATTAAATCATCTAAAGAGTGAAGGGCTTGTTCAGCAGGCTAATGACTTATGGTTTTTAACCCAAAAAGGTGTGGAGTACGTCGGAATAGACTCAAAGGATCATGGGGGTTAATCATGGGTTATGAACTGTTAATCATTCTGGTGGCTTCTCTCACAGCTCTAGCCTGTGCTATTCCGGGGATCTTTCTCATTCTCAGGGGAATAGCGATGATGAGCGACGCTCTCAGCCATTCAGTCCTCTTAG
The DNA here is from genome assembly GCA_913053665.1 of uncultured Spirochaetia bacterium. Classification (GTDB taxonomy): domain Bacteria; phylum Spirochaetota; class UBA6919; order UBA6919; family UBA6919; genus CAJXGR01. Next base: position 9,126 of record CAJXGR010000059.1, on the reverse strand, counting down.
GTATCGTGTTGATGCTTTTTATTGTAGGGGATTTGTCATCTCCTTATCTCCTCGTTGGTGCCGGGCTTACGGGAATTTTCCTGGTGTTCCTTATAGAGCTTCTTGGAAAGACAAAACGTCTCCCGTCGGATGCCGCTATGGCCCTGGTTTTCCCTGCCCTTTTCAGTATCGCTGTATTTCTTATTAATAAATATCTACATAATGTCCATATTGACACTCATATGGTCTTATCGGGCGAGATTCTTTATATATCCCCAAAAGATTCTTTGATATTATTCGGCTATAATCTGGGGCCAAAACCCTTCTACACAATGCTCATTATTCTTCTCATCAATATTAGCTTTATCGGTGTCTTCTTTAAGGAATTAAAGATATCTACCTTTGACAAGCAGTTAGCCAGCACTATAGGCTCTCATCCCATGCTGATGCACTATTTCTTGATGGCTGTCGTTGCTATCACTGCTGTGGGCTCCTTCAAGTTTGTGGGATCTATTCTTGTGACTGGATTAATGATCGCTCCGGCGGCAACAGCCTACTTACTCACAGATAATCTCTTTAAAATGCTGATCATTGCGTCGATCGTGGGGGTTGTGAGCGCTGTCAGTGGATTCTATCTCGCTGATTTTATCAATAGCTCTCCGACCGGGAGTATGGCCATGATGACTGGTGTCAGCTTCCTAATAGCTTATATATTCGCCCCAAAACGTGGACTGATCGCCAAATTTATAGGCCAGTCACACCAAAAGGATGCATTAGCCAGAAAAATACTCCTGACTCATTTACTCCATGGAGAGGATGATCAATCCTCTAAAAAAGAGGTTTTAAGCTCCATACAATGGAAGGAACGATTTGTTGATAAGATCCTAAACGGCCTTATAGAAGAGAATCTGGTGAAATCAGAATCCAATCATATAGTACTGACTGATAGGGGCAAAAAGCTTCTCAATGAATTGCGAAGTTTATCACCCATTACGATGTGAGCCAAATAAAAGATCCTCTAAATCCCATCTCATAGTTCAGAATATGGTAGTGACAAAACATTTAGTGATAATTACTTGTAGGCTTAGGTTTAAAACCTGCCTTTCGCTACAGGTTGTTAGAGGGGTAGAAAGAACAGCGTCTGTCTGTTCAGAAGTACGCTCCGGTCTGAATATAATCACCAATTTAGTATAAATGCAACGAACAAATAAAATGGCGCGAATAGCCAATGCTTTTCGCGCTTGTTCATAAATCCTTCCTATGCAACTGCTTCAGGCTCTTTTGAGGTGATTTTCAGATCAATATCACCGTTAAGCTCTTCGCCTTTACGCCAGGTCATTTCCAAAATGAACTTTTCCTTATCCTTTTTTTGCTCAGCTTCAATTTCCAGAAGAACCATATCCTCTGGTTTAAGGGTCACAAAATCTTCCCCTTGCTGAACGCAGACAGTTCCCGCTTTGAAACAGGTAATCAGGTCTTGAAGATAAGCGATGGCCTCTTTAGAACTGACTAATCCTTTCATACTTACATCTTTTTTTGCACTCATAATATCCTCCATATTATTTACTAGCTTTTGCCACTTTTTCAGTGGGCTCAGGAGCTGTCTTCTTGACAGCTGGTTCTTTGGCTGTAATCTTCAATGAATTAATCTCGCCAACTGTTTCCGACTCATTTTTCCAACTAATTTCTAAGGTAAATTTTTCCTTATCCTTTTTCTGGCTAGCCTCTATTTCAACTTTGACAAGATCAAGAGGTTTTAGGGTGACAAACTCATTCCCCTGCTGAACGCAGACCTGGCCTGCCTTGAGGCTGTTTGCCAGGTCTTGAAGGTAGGTAATAACCTCTGAGACATCCATTATGAGCTTAGTGCTCACTTCTCGCTTTTCTTTACCCATTTTTATTCTCCTTTAATTTATTTTATGCGGATAACATCCGCTTTGGAACAAAGACTAAATAAGTGATAGTAAAATATGAATAATAGAATGTTCATCCAGATAGTTATGATTATTCTCATTTGTTAAAGGGACGTTTAACACTTCGATCCCCAGATTTTTTATATGATCCAGTTCAGAAGGGGGATAATCTCTACCGATTCGCTGATCTATCAAAACAAAATTGACTAACTGCTCATTGGACACGGGCTGATAGCAACTTCTTTTTAAATATTCCAAAAGGTTTTCCACCCTCTGAGAAAGGGATAGCCCAATTTCTTCCGGATCGTGACCGGTATTCGAGTTCGGGATATAGATTTTAGGGCAGGGATTTTCGCTGATCGTTTGTCCCACTCCTTTTGGCAGGAGGTTTGCAATAATACTTGAATAATAACTTCCCATAGGATAGCAAATGAGTTCGGCCTGCTGTATGAGTACCCTTGTTTTTTCCCTGATTTCAACATCAACTGGCTCAATAGACCCCGGGTTTTTTGTGAGGAAGAGCTTTTTGATAGGCGATTGGATGGGAAGAGTTTCTTTACCTGTGAGCCTGTGTTGTCCCACTATAACTTTCCCATTCTCAAGCTCAGCCGCAAGATGGAGATACTTACTGGTGACGGGTCGTACAATCCCCTTAACTTCTACTAATTTTGAAAATAAATATATTACAGGATCAATATGACGTGAATTGTTAAGGTATCCGCCTGCGAGAATAAGGTTTCCAATGCTTGCTCCCCTTAGATCAAAGTCCTGCGGCATGTTTGCCATGAAATAACCTAGATGATTACGAATGATTTTACGCATAGGGCTCGGGATTCTATTGATCATAGAGTCTTTTTTAAGGATCATGTTATTGAGCTTGTGATAAAGCTCTTTCTGATCAGCGTTTTTAGAGAAACGATAGGCGAAAAGCTCATATATTTCAGGGTTTCCCTTAATGCTCTGGTCAGCCAATGCCATAAGCCGATTTCGCAGATCGCCTACAGCCAGCATCTGAAAGGCTTTTCTAAGTTGTGCTGAGCTACCACCCGAATCAAAAGGGGTTATAAGATGGATTGAATTATGAGTATAATGTATGAGAGCCTGGCTCAGTTTTTTTAATGCCGAACCCCCGCTGAAGAACAGGGTCTTGGGGCCAAGCTCTGGTACACGTTTATACCGCGCAAGCCGTGTGGGATCGGGTAAATTGATTGTGTGAGTCACCCTGACCTGTTTCGTCATTCAATCTTTCCTTTATCTAAAAATGCAAAACACTTTTCAGCGGCTTTCTCAAAATTGACCCCTCCCTTGATTTCAAATACTGAACAGTGCTTGAGTTGATCAATGTATGATTCCTCCGAGAAGTTTAACTCGTTTCCATGTGAAGGCAGTTCAAAGAAAAGGCCAGGTGCTTTTATGAAGGCAGATAATAGGTCTCGCCTTTCCTGAAGATCAACTTGACGGACGGTTGTGGCAATATCTTTCCTTTTCCAGTTTAAAATAATCAGAGCATCCATTGGAGCGGATAAAATGAATTTCTTATCGCCAAAACATTCATCGATAAAGACATCATACTTGTACTCCAAGTCCCAAAGCTCATCAGAAGGTAAGTCAATGAATTGCTTTTTTTCCTTTTCAGGAATGACAGAGGTTAATTGAGGGTTATTTAACACAGTTCCTGGATTGACACGAGGAAGTTTGGGGACACCATACATCTTTAGCTTACCCTCACGAGTGTTAATCATTAGCCTATCATTGCTGACAAGAGTGAGACCACGATTCATGAGCTGAAGAGCCAGGGATGATTTGCCCATACCGGAAAAACCAGCTATAGCAAGTCCTCTCCCGTTCCACTCAACTGCCGAGGCATGTCCTAAAAGGTACTCTTGATGGAGATACCACTGGATATAACGATTATTTATGAAATTAATCACCTGATTATCGTTTTCAACACAAGGGCCGATAGCTAAATTCTCCTCTCCACCAAAAATAAAGTACATTTCAGTCAATCGTTTTCGCACAAGACGACGATCAGGAAAGTCAATATATTCTTCTTTAATTTTTGATTTGCCTGGATCAGGCTTCTTGACAATGAATGGAAGACTAAAATTAGGGAATTCAGCCTCTATAGCAGTGACAATAATATCAGCCTTTCCGTTACTTCCTGCAAATCCTTTGTAGTAGAAGGATAGTTTATCAATGAGTAGACTGGAGTTTGAAAGAACCTGAATAGAACAATCCCCAAAAATAAGATTGAGACATGATTTAGCAGGATGCTTTTCTATTATGGGTTCTATCAATTTGTCAATGGAAAATGTACTTTCAGTCATGATCTAATCTCCTTAAAACGTAATCTGTGTATAGTTTTGCGACATCGATATCACAGGCTTCCAACAAACCTCTAAATCCACCAAAAGCAGACACTTCAAAAACCTTGGGACCCTCATCTGTTTCCACCACATCAACGCAGGTAAAATCCAGGCCAAATAACGATTGGGCCTTATGAGCAAGGTCGATCATCTCCTGAGATGGCTTGTAAGCCTCATATTTACCCCCTGAATGAATAGTGGTATTCCAGGAGCCTTTATTTCTGACCCGGGCATAGGTTCCAAGATAATCTCCCCCTAAAAACGTGATTCCCAAATCTTTCCCGGGGAGGGTTATCATCTTTTGTATGTACATAACAGGATTTGAAGTCTTAAAGTCTTGAATATCCTTTTTGGCACCATTATTAGCTTCAATCACCATCATCCCTCTTGCTTTAGTCGAATAAAGAGGTTTAAAAACGGATTTGCCAAAATGCTGAACAACATCATAAGCTTTTTCAGTATCTTCTGTAATGATAGTAGGGGGCATTGGAATATCAGCAATACTCAGAGTGACCGTACAACTTAGCCGATCTAACAGCCTGATAATCTTGTTAGGCCTGGAAAAAAGCTTTTGTCCCTTTTCTTCAAGAAGACGAAGAAGTTCAAGTCTATCCAAAAGTTTGGGTGAATAAACAGCTCCAACTTTCTTAATGATAAGAGCATCCAGGGAAGCCATATTCAAGCCATCATGAATGATTTCACCTTTCTCAATATCATAATAAACTTTTTCCATATCAATAACATAGCGTGAACCAGTCTTTTCTTCTACCGCATCCGCTAATCTTTTTGTAGACCAATTATCTGCTAGGCCTACTACAGCTATCTTTTTCATTATTCTTTCCATTTTAATAAATTAAAACCTCTTCAGGGAGTGGGAAATTCTCCCAGTTTCCCTTATAACTAACAAGTTTTTCAAGGAGATAGACTGCCCTTAACTGCATTGCCTTGGCAAAGTCCTGATTCAATTCAAATCGGGTGGAGCTTACAAAAGATCGAGATAATCCTAAAGCTAAACGTACCAGGAAGGTATGATCGTTTTGCTCATCGGCAAAATCCCTTGCAAATCGATAAAAGTCAGTAGCAATATAATTTAGCCTACTTCTTATCTCTGGATCAAAGATGGCTAGTCTGAAATTAGATATTAAAAACACCGATACGTCCTGTACATAATCCATATCACGAGAACGATAAACATCAATAAAGTGAATCCTCTTCGCCTCACTATTATAGATAATGTTATTAATATTTAAATCGCCGTGAATGAAGACTGAAAAAGGAACAGAAAGCTCTTCATCTATGGGACCAGCTTTACTGACAAGTTTTTCAAAAGAAGGTCTTGTGAGTGTACCAATCGTTTTTTGGGATGTCCTAAAATCAGGGTGAACCTTATAAACGTCCTTCATTCGAGATGAAAGCTGGGCTAAATACTTCCCATTCACCGATTGGGACTTTTTTGTTTTTTCCCACATTAACTTTAAAGTCTTTTTGATGAGCTGAAGGGCGTCTTCAAGGGTAGAGGCATCCGTTTCACCGAGAATTAACTGTTGAAACGTTGGGCCATAAAGGTATTCAACAGCAATGGATGCGTTTTGCCCATTCTTCTGAAAATTAATAACCCTTGGGGGTAAGCCGGGGAATAGATCATTCCATGTTTCAAGGTTTTCTTTTTCCTTCAAAAGTTTATTTATATTTCCTTCTTTAAAGATAACTTCCTGGGAGTTCCCATTTTGAGAGTTATCATTATGGATTCTACCAATACGGCATCCAGACCGCCCTTCCCAAATAGAATCCATTTCAAAATCCGATAGGGATGTATCAATTTCAGGAGAATTTAAGGTTTCTTCAAGAGCGTGATACTGATGAATCTTGAGCTTCTCTCCAATAATAGCAAATATAATTGCCTCACCAATGTTTAGGAGAGCATCTCCTGCTCTTTCAAGATATTGAAAGATAAAAAGAGTAGTGATCAAGTTTCCTATATCCTTCCCTTCGGATAAGGCTTTCAGGATATTCTTGAAATTACTGTCATAAAGTTTATCGAGTTCAATCTCACTCTTGCAAATGCCTAGAGCCATTGAAGTGTCTCGTTTTGTGAGAGCGTCTACTATACTGGTCAGTGCTTTTAGTATCTCTTCAAAAAAGGCTTTATAATTATATTCCTGAAGAATCACAAGGTCACTAAAGTACTGCATTTGCCCCACAATGTTCACGGCATAATCACCAATCTTTTCAAGATTATTACTGATGATATTCACTGCCCTCATAAGGGAAACCACTTTCTTGTCCGCGTCAGGATTATTCAGAATCCGGGAAAAGCATTTATTCTCAATAGTACTCTTCAGGTTGTCAATATAATCATCCCGTGTCCGAATGCTCTCTATAGATTTATCATTTGGATGTTCCAGTACCTTAAGAGTCTCCTCCAACTGTTTTGTAACTTCCAGGACAATGAATCTAAAGTTTTCATTGAGATCATCCAAAGAGAGCATTTTATTATTCATCCTTGAGGCCAATAACCAAAGAACCCGTATCCTTTTTCTTGTCAATGGATTCCTCTTTCCAGCTAACTTTTAAGGAGAATTTTACCTTATCATTTTTACGCTTGGCTTTAACATCTAATTTGAGAAGGCCTTTGGGTTCAAAAATGATTTGCTTTTCCTTATTGGCAAAGGCTAATCTGCCCTTAGAAAAGCCTTCGCTTAAGGCGGTGAAATATTCTACAATGCTTTCCTTATCCTGAAGGGATTCGTGTTTAAATTCTTCTGTTGACATGGATAACTCCTTATTAATTGACGTATAGGATGTACTAATCCTGCGGAGGACAAGGATGTCCGAGAGCAGGGGTAGTAATACTTGGTTTAAGCTGTTTCAGGTATTAACTGGAAATCGTTGTTAAACACTTTAATATCAGCTTCTTCATTCCAGATAAACTTAACGGAAACCTTGACCTTACCGTTTTTACGCTTGACTTTGACTTTCATTTTAAGTCTATCTGACGGCTCAAGAAGAAATTGATCTTTTCCGTTACCGAGGACCAGTTGACCCTTTTCAAAACCTTCACCTATTGCTTTTAAGTACTGAACAGCACTTTCGCAATTTTCGATAGATTCATGCTTTAATTCTTTTGACATTATATGCTCCTTAATAATAATGATAGCTTAATTTAGTCTATTTTTATATTCTTCTATGAGTGATTGACGGTTGACCTTTGCCATATCCAAAGAATGCTGGATTTCTGTGTCTTCCCAAGCAGGCTGGACACCAACTTCTCTAGATGCTTTCTCACTATTCTGTTTGCCGTGGCCTTTGAGCTTTTGGCCCATGTGACAGTCATCTCCCATAGTAATAAGAATTGGCTTACCCTTACGAGACTTGTTTTGCCTAGCAACCACATCGATTAAAAACCTTGTATATCGTTGTGATTGAGGATTCCAAACTTCATAGCCATCGACATCATAATCGGCCAACAAAATAGGCCAGAACTGTTCAGGATGAGGGATAATAATGCCTCCACCCAGAGATCTGACCTCTTCAATGATCTCATGAGTCCTGTAGAAATAATCTGTAGAAAAGTAAGACTTCACAATCATTTTAACAGCTCTGATAAAGCGAGCCGCCTGGTCGATATAATGACTCTCATAAAGATCATTTAAAGCCTCAAAATAGTTTGTGAGTAGCTTGTTTCGGATCATCTCAGGTGGAATGGTTGATTCATTTTGATCAAGAAAGGTTTTGACTTTATTCGTATGGATTCGAATAAAAGCAATGAGATCATTATTTGCCCCAACCTTATTGGCCGCTTCCTGCAGTCTGGATTCGTATTTGGGATTGAGAATCGTATCAATGAACTCGACAAGCTGGCTAGTCCGATATTTAAAGGTGTGTGCCAATATGGATTTTAGAGAATCCGCTTTCGCTATTTTCTCTTCCTTAAAGTGGAGGAGAAGCTGTACTTTCTGGTTAAAAGCCTTGGAAAAGCAATCCACTTCAACACCGGTATATCCATCCAGGGTTACAAGGACATTATGTTGTGTGGGTATGATCAATCGCTCTTTCATGTCGGGGAAAGTGGCTTTTATGCGACTCACTATAATGTCCATGGGAATAAACTCAGGATGCCAATGAAGTGCTAAAACAGATTGCTGAGTAGGATATACGCTAACTGGTTGAACAAGATCTTCTTTTTGTTGTTGGGAGAGGTTGATTGAAGTTATTCTATGGAAGGCCTGGATATCCCACTCAGTAATTTGTTCATCAACTTGATCTATATTTTTTTGTTTATTTTCTATTATTTTTTCCAATTTATAAACCTTTGAAACAATGTTTATTAAGTAATTTTTAATTACCTGGAGACTAAGTTAACTCATTTGAATGACGTTTTTATAACAGGAATATTAATTTTTTGTTACATTCTGCCGATCTATGATAAAAGATTCTATTTCATTGCTATAGTTAACAATAAGACCACATACTTCCGACCAATTGATTTTTTCTCCTATTAGAATAGTTATTTCTGGAATGAAACCATCTATTTTGGGATGTTTTACATCTTTAAGGATAACAATTGACAGGCCATTGAGTTCTTCCACATGGACATCATTAAAATGAAATCCCCAAAACCGAAGAGTACTAAAAATGATATTATTTCTTGTGCCAGCATTATGAGATTTATTAAAAGCGAAACGTTTACCAAGAAAAGTAAAAAAGTCTTCATAAGGTTTGTAACCTACGATGGCTGTATTATTAATGAAAAGGACAGTCTCCATAAAATCCTCCACGACTGATTCCAAGTGAATCTGTAATTTACTTAGTAAATATAGTAGGACTAATATAGATCATAATTATTAACATATAATTACATTTAAATA
>CAJXGR010000058.1 GCA_913053665.1 uncultured Spirochaetia bacterium | reverse complement strand
TGATTAGTTAATGCGATAGTTTCTTAATCGCGTCTCTACGGGACTGACAGTTTATAAACTTTTTAGTATATCTACCAAGTAATCCGAATAAACTTTAGTCATTAAGATACCATGATTCCTGTTGGAAGTCAATAAGAACCTTTTACCTATTCATAAATCCAGGCTCTAAGGGATAATTTCATTGACTAAAAGAACAATCATCTTACTGGGCACGTTTTTAGCCCTCTTTCTTACGACCCTTTTTTTGATAGCCTCCTATCGTCCATCTATCAAAGAAAAACCCTTTGTGATTCTGGTATCCAGAGAGCCTGACACTCTTAGTTTCTTATTCAGCCATACAGCCGCCAGCCTCTTGCCCATGAAAGCCATATTCCGAGGGTTAGTGGAGTATGATAACAATCTAAAACCTTATGCTGAACTTGCTAAAGAAGTTCCTACCCTTGAAAATGGTCTAGTTAAAGTGACGAAGGATGGGAAAATGATAGTGACTTGGCATCTCAGAGAGAATCTCAAGTGGGCTGATGGCTATCCTCTCACTCCTGAAGACGTTCTCTTTACCTATCGGATTTTACAGGATGAACGAATCATCACCTTCGTATGGGAACGTGACGACGCTAAGCTTATAGAAGATATACAAATAGTGGGTAAGAATACTTTTATTGTCATCTGGAAAAGGAAATACAATAACTATCTTATGACTCATCCTCTTCTACCCAAACATATCCTTGAAAAACCCTACCTTGAGAACCCGGAAGGCTTTGAGAGACTTTCCTACCATCGATATCCTGTGGGAAATGGCCCCTATAAGCTGATTAAATGGGAGTCTGGAAGTTATCTCCTACTTGAAGCCAATGAATACTATCATAAACCGGCTAAAATCCCCCGTATCGCTCTGAAGATAGTGCAGGACGTGAACTCAATATTGGTGAATCTCCTCTCTGGAGAGGGGGATGCTTGCACTACGATGGCTCCTGAGCAGTTCCACTTTATGAAAAAGCGATATAAAGACCAGGTAAAGGTCTACAGCATACCAGGTATGGGCTGGATTCACGCAGATATGAATCTGAGTGACCCCATTCTAAAGGATAAGCGGGTGAGGAAGGCTCTGTTACACGGTATCAACCGAAACGCCATCGCAAAGTACATGTCCTACGGGACTTTATCTGTAGCTGACAGCTGGATCCCCCCTAAGCACTACGGTTACAGCCCCAGTAAGATTCAATACCCCTATGATCCAAAGAAAGCAAAAACCCTGTTAAAAGAGGCCGGCTGGATACCTGATTCGGATGGTATTTTAGAGAAAAACGGAGATAAGCTAACCCTTGATATACTGACTAACAGCAAAGATAAGAATAGAGAACGCATCGTCATCTTTATCAAAGAGGATCTAAGGAAATTAGGCATACAAGTGAATGTTCAGTTAAAGAGTAGCAGGATTATTTTTAGTAAAAACCTGCCAAATCGTAGCTTTCAACTAGCTCTATTCACATGGTACATGCACCCAAGGATGGATGGATCAGAATACTGGCCGAGTTCAAAAATCCCTACTGAAGAGAATAACCGTTCAGGACTCAATTACTCGGGTTTTACGAATCCGGATATTGATATAATCCACAAGAAATTAGTCCAAATCATTGATCCTGTGAAACGTCGTGAGTATTTTAAGCGTCATCAGGAGATATGGATGACTGAGATTCCTGCTCTCCCTCTTTTTGTAACCTACTCTCTATCGGCCACACGGAGTGATCTCATTAATTGGAAGCCTACTGGATCAGCCATCCCTGAAACCTGGAATTGCGAAGAATGGGACTACAAAAGTAAGTCTCGATAAAACAATTGCTTCCATCCAAAATATTTATTATAATTGATATTAAATTGGAAAAAGAGATTTGAGTTCATCGCTCACAGGGTCGATTTTGTATTAAAATGTGCCTTTTTAAAGAAAATCCTGTTTTATATTGATAAATGGATTTTATGGGGTATATTATATTTTGTTTTCCTTAGGAGAAAGACCATGAAAAGTATAACCTTCTCATTATTATTGACCCTAGGTCTCATTGCTTTTATATCCTCATTTTATGGGATCCCAAAGTCAGTCCACGTAGGTAGCCCATGCTATATATGTGAAGGGGGTGGATATGTTTGTTATAAAGGAAATGACACTTCTGACAAGCGGAAAAGTGCTAAGGGAAAGTACAAATGCAAGATCACAGGACTCTCATCTTGCACAAAAGTCAATTGTAAAGGACGTTTTGTAAGTTCCCAATAACTGGATCATTCATACCTCTTTTGCCAATCATAAATATCCCATATATTTGCCAATCCTTACAGGATTTGCTATATTCTGATACAAGCAAATTTACCCAACCATTGTGTACATAAGGAATCATCTAAATGAAAAAGTCAAAGTTTTACTATCTCCTTGTCTTCATCTTACTCATGTCAGGACTAACTTTCTCCACTATACTCAGTTACAATTACTTTAATCCAAATCAAAGCATTGGTTGTACAGCTGGTGGAGCATTAGACTGTAGTAAAATCAGTGGTCCTGACAGTAAAGTTTTACCCAGGTCTCTGAGTCACCCATTGGGGATTCATCTATCTTTTTGGGGGCTTGGATTTTACCTTATCGCTGTTTTATATTTTCTGTTCCCGTCCATGAATCCGAAGGGTGAGGATTATTTAAAAATACCCTTCTTCTCGCTCTTGATTCTGGTGAGTCTTGGCGTTCTAAGTCTTGTTTCAGTATTGATTTACACCTTCATCAAAGAGGGAGGAACCTGTCCCATTTGTATCTTCTTTCATATAAATACTTTAGCTTTACTCATTGTATTTTATTTTCATGAGTTTAAAGGTAAGAATCTCTTAGGAGAGTATGGCCAATACTTTAAATCACTTAAATCGGATCTTTTGTATCAAAAAGAACTTGCGATTTATGCTGTCCTATCCATGTTGATGTTCTCCCTTCTATTTTTCTTTAGCAGTCATCAAAGCCAAAAAGCCTTTAATGGCATAAATGTTTTTCAGTCAGGCAGTAAAAAGGAGCAGGCCCTGTATTCAGAGGCCATGGATGTCTACAAAAAGCAGCCTGTTGTATCTATTCCCACTGAAAACTTTCCTACAAAAGGCGATCCAAACAGCCCATTCCACCTTGTCATTATTCATGATATTCAATGTCCTCACTGTCAACATAGCTACCCCTTCATAAAAGACTTGGTGAACCAGTATCCGGGCTTGGTCAAAGCAACTTACATCGATTTCCCTTTCCTGGGTTCCCGTTCAGGAGTGTCTCAATTCAACTCAATTCAACTCACTGGCTTTGCCAAGGTTGCCCATGAGAATAAAAAGTATTTTAAGTTCACGGAATCCCTGTATGAACTTTATAAAAAACGTATTTATGTGGATAAAGAACAGCTTAAAAGGATCTTTAAGTCTATAAACATCGATATGCCATTCAGTGAGATAGAAAGAAGAGCTCAGGGCATGCAATTGAGTATAGAAAAGCAAATTAGAATGACCGAAAAGCTTTTTATGATGAACAAAGTGAACCAGCCTTCAACTCCAGCCTTTTTTTTAAATGGCCAGCTATTAATTATGGGATTTGGAGAACAGGTCAAGGGTTTACTGAAAACGGCTGTTCGAGAAATAATCTTTGATTGCTTAAGAAAAAACCAGAATAAATCATAAGAACTAAGTAAAAAAATAAACAGTTTTGTGTCTTGAGGTGTCTCTATTATAGATTTCAATGATCAAGGAGCAAAACAGATGACTTTAAGAAATATAAAAAAAGGACTTATCCTTCTAACCGTAATCGCTACTATGATGGCTTGCGGACAATCTCAGGGAAGTCAATCCGCCCCGTCCAAGAATGAAAAACAGAAAATCAAAAACCTCCTGTTATCTTACGGGAAGGCTTTAAACGCCGCAAGTGTCAAGGATGTTGTCCCACTCTTTGCTGAAAACGGAGTGTTCATGCCGGCAGCTTCACTCACAGCCATAGGACACGATCAGATAAAATCAGCTTTTGACGATGAGTTTAAAAACATCAAATTAAATATTGCCGTCATCTTTGATGAGATCGTCCAGCGAGGAGATTTTGCCTATGTTCGCACCCGTTCCAAGGGAACAATAACCATTCTTTCCAAGAATATCACTATGCCAACAGATAAATACCGTGCTTTTTTTGTTTTAGAAAAAGTTAAAGGGAAATGGAAAATAGCCCGCTTTATGTTTAATTTCACAAGTTCTTTATAGATAATGATAAAATCCGGTGGTGATAAAATAGTTAGTGATATTTGCCTGTAGGGGTAGGTTTTAAACCTACCCCTACAGGCAAATGGATAACTCGTCAATGATTAGTTTAGTAATACCAGGATTGAATCCAACCAAGGAAAGAGTTACGATTCAAGTTGCTGTCCTGGAGAGGACTAAATGGCAATCATACTCTTTAGTATCATTGAGTGCTTATTTATTGACCGATCTAATACCTTCACATGAAGATAGTTAACCGCATTTTAGAATACTTCATTATCTATTAAAATAAATATTACTTTGACCTAATACAAATCATTTATTACTATTAAAGATAGGCAACTAAATAATACTGTCATCTGTTACCCTGGTTATTCAAGACTATTTGACACTTCCTGTCATTACTAATAAGGGTGAACCTAGTGAAAAATAAAAAGTTCAGTAAAAAAGGTAAGTCTCTAGAATCTGATGAGATCATAGAAGTTACCGTCAAACATATAAAACCCGGCACTGTGTTATACAACCCAACCTATGATCAGAAGGGGAATCAGGTTCACGGGGAATACATTCCTTTTACCGAAAATGAGATCGATGCACTCTTAGCCGCCGGAATCGAAACCATTTACTATACCATCCCTGGAGAAGACTCTCTTGAACATCCTGCTTACTGCTCCCTTCAGGATTATATCAATAAACAAGTCTATAAGGGTCCAAGGACTATCAGCTCGTCGACGCAAAGTAAAGCCGTTGATCTCATGGAAAAGTTAGTCAACATGATTAAGCAGGATCAAACAGAAGAAGAGCTCTTTAAAGATGCTCGCAGCCTTTTTGATGATGTTTTAAAAGATATAGACAGCAGCAAAAACGATGATATCGTGAACCTCTTGGACATCCAGGCCTACGACGACTATACCTATACCCACTCACTGAATGTAGGTGTGATCGGAATGATTTTTGCCAAACACTTAAATTATGAGGACGAACAGATTAAAGAAATCGGTCTAGGGGGTTTTCTTCATGATGTGGGTAAAGTTAAAGTCCCAAATGAACTGATTAATAAAACGGGAAAGCTTTCTGCAAAAGAGTTTGAAACCGTTCAACACCATGCGAAAATTGGCTACAACTTAATCAAGAAGAGTGAGACACTCAGCGACTTTGTTAAAAAGATTGTCTTATTACACCATGAAAAGCATGATGGAAGCGGCTATCCCCTAAAACTCGAAGGGGATCAAATTGAAGACCATGTCACCATCATTGCCTTAGCCGACTATTATGATGCTCTCACTACCGAACGCTCCTACAAGAAAGCCTTTACAACGAGTGAAACTTATAATCTAATTAAAAAGAAATCAGACGTTTACTTTAAGAGCAAGATTGTCAGGCTTTTTTTGAGCAAAATGAGTGTATTTTATAAGGAGAAGAATTATTGTCCGGTGGATAGTTTTGTTCTCCTCAATACGGACGAAGTGGCCAGGGTTGTTTACAAAGATAACGAGATGACTTCCCGGCCTGGGATTGAGATTGTAAAAAATGACCAAGGTAAAATCCTCTCCAAGCCTGTATCGGTAGACCTTCATCTGGATGGGACCCGAAGTATTATCCACATTATCCATGATTTTACAGTGGATGAGTCCCAAAATAACTGACCCTAAATATTAGGAACATTTCTATATTATTATTTTTGGCTCACGGATGGGAAAAGAAATGATGAATCTGTGTTCATCCGTGAGCTAAACACACCCTTAATAAGCTTTATCTAATCACAAAGTGGGAAAAATATCAAAAATCCACTTGGTTTTTTTGGTTTTTTTTACTATGTTTACAGGTCTAAATATACTGCTATTAAGATAAGTAAAAGAACTTATAAGGATTTATCATGGCTGTACCCAAACAGAAAAAATCAAAGTCTAAATCAAGAAGTCGACGTGCCCAATACCTGAAAATGAAGATCCCAAGTTTCAGTGATTGTACGAATTGTGGGACTCCAAGGCCTTCTCATACGGTTTGTCCCGTTTGCGGTTTTTACAAGAATAAAATCGTTGTAAACTATTCTGAATAAAGGAATAGAATGAAAATTGCAGTGGACGTGATGAGTGGTGAGAGTCCACCCAAAACTCTGATTCAAGGCGCTCTCAAAGCGGTGGAAGAGTCCGATGTTGAAGTGGTTTTAGTTGGAGACGAGACTACAATCTATAAGGAACTGGAACAACACTCCCAATCGTATAAACAAATATCTGTTGTTCATGCCTCCGAGATCATCGCAATGGATGAATCTCCTGCCAAAGCCTGTCGAAAAAAAAAAGACGCAAGCGTTATGGTTGCTGGAGCCTTGGTGGCCAAAAAAAAAACGGATGGCTTTTTCTCTCCCGGCAATACAGGAGCTACTCTTGCATCATCTCTCTTCAGCATCAAACGGATTGAAGGGGTTAAACGACCTGCGTTGGCATCGATACTCCCTACTGTAAAGGGCTACGCTATCCTTTTGGATGCGGGGGCTAATGTGGACTCGGATCCTGAACACTTGGCCCAATTCGCTATTATGGGGGAAATCTTTGTGAAAAAGATCCTGGAGATCCCTGAGCCCCGAGTGGGTCTACTCAACATTGGTGAAGAAGATATCAAAGGAAATGAGCTCTCTCAAAAAGCTTTTGAGATAATAAAGACCATTGATTTTAACTTTATTGGTAATATCGAAGGCCATGACGTATTTGAAGGGGATGTGGATGTGATTGTCTGTGACGGGTTTACAGGTAATATTGTCCTAAAACTCTCTGAGGGACTTGGGTCTGTGGTGATGCGCTTGATTAAGAATGAAATGATAAAGAATTACAAGTATCGTTTAGGGGCCTATATGGCCAAGAGCGCCTTGAGGAGCGTTAAAGAGAGATTTAATCCGGCGACATACGGTGGAGCCCCTCTTTTGGGGATTAATGGATGTGCATTGGTGGGTCATGGGAATACCGGTGAGCTTGCGACTAAAAATGCTATTCTTACAACCGCTAAAATGGCTAGAGCCAAGTTGGATAAATTAATCAAAAAGAGCATCCACCTACACACCCTGAGTACTGGTTGAAAAGATGTTTATAAAAGTAGCCTGTTATTTTAGATAGAAGTAAAAAAGTTCTTAACGAGGTTTTATTTGGCTAATATTGCTTTTCTTTTCCCAGGCCAAGGCTCACAGGCAGTTGGGATGGGTCAAGACTATTATGACAGGTTCCCCGAATCGAAAGCTATCTTTGATCAGGCCAATGAAATACTTGGATTCGACCTGAAAGGCATGATTTTCAATGGGTCAAAAGAAGAACTGCAAAAGACAGAAAACACCCAACCAGCTCTTCTAACCATGAGTGTAGCTGCCCTGAAAGTTCTTGAGAATAAAGGAATCACAGCAAAAGTCTGTGCGGGTCATTCTTTAGGGGAATTCTCAGCCCATGTGGCGGCCGGGACTCTGAGCTTTGAAGATGGCCTAAAAACTGTCCGAAAGCGAGGGGAATTGATGGCCAGTTCTGACCAATCGGGTCAGGGAATGATGGCGGCGATCATTGGTCTGGAGGATTCTGTGGTTGAAGGGATCTGTAAAACAGCGTCTGACTTGGGTCTTGTGATCCCTGCTAATTATAATTGTCCTGGTCAGGTGGTAATCTCTGGGGAACGTCGTGGTGTGGAAGAAGGTATTCGCTTGGCGAAAGAAGCGAAAGCCAGAATGGCCATCCCTTTGGAGGTGAGTGGTGCCTTTCATTCTTCTTTGATCCAGGAAGCAAGTGTTAAGTTTGAAGACTTTCTAAAGGATATATCCATAAATAAACCCAATATACCTGTTGTGTCCAATGTGACAGCTGATGTAGTTGAATGGGATAAGGTAAAAACCTATTGGGTAAAGCAAATGCTTTCGTCTGTCTTGTGGAAAAAGTCGGTGGATAAAATGATCGATATGGGTGTTGATACGTTTATAGAGGTGGGAGCAGGAAAAGTCCTTCAGGGGCTGGTTAAAAAGACGAATCGGCAGGTCAATACGTTTGGGACCGATAGTATAAACAGTCTGGAGAAGACTTTAGAGAAACTTACAGGGTAATCCTTATGGGACGAATCAGGGAAAATATAACGATTGATGGACGCAACTACTGGACTTTGTTTGACAGTGGGTCACGGAATAATTATATTATCGAGAGTACCGTTGGGGGTTTGCCGACCTTCTCTTATAAAGTGCTGCAAAAGGTACATATAGGGGGAAAGCAGCACAAAATCTCCCAAGATTGTAGAATAGATTGTAAAATACAAGGTAAAGAAGTGGTTGGTTTGGCTCGAGTCATTGATCACATGGGTAATGATGAGGAAGGAAAGGAGATTGAAGTGCTTATCGGGGCATTAACCATGCAGGAATGGGGAATCCGGCTGGATATACCGGCTGAGAAATTGGACTTGAGTCTATATCCAAAAGAGTTTTTGGAGTTCTAACAAAAGAGGGATAAATGGAAGCTGCTCTGTTAGTTATCATTATTACTGCAGCCATGATGATTGTCGGGATAGTGATTCTCAGTATTGTCTTTATTGTAGTGGGAAAAGCTTTACAGAAGAAAAATGATCTATTTGAAATGGGTCTCAGTCTGAATAAATCCGGTAAAACAATCCTGAAAATCTTACTAATTACTGTTGCAGTTATCTTTAGCATATTGGTTATATATAGTATTGTTCCAGGATCTGCAAACCCAAGAGGATAATGTATGATTTCATTAGAAAATAAAGTAGCCATTGTGACGGGTGGGAGCCGTGGCATTGGGAAAGCGATCTCTCTTAAGCTGGCTCAGTTGGGAGCAAAGCTTGTGGTCTCAAGTTCGTCTGGTTCGGAGGACGTGGCCAAGGAGATAGAAGCCTTCGGACACAAGGCGATTACTGTACAGGCTGATGTATCCAAGGAAGAAGATGTAAACAAACTGATTAGCACAGCCCTGAATACCTTTGGACAGATTGATATTTTAGTCAATAATGCCGGGATCACTAAAGACAACCTGACCATGCGTCTCTCCGAGGCAGATTGGGATAAGGTAATGGATGTCAACTTGAAGGGAACGTTTCTTTGCTGTAAGGGAGTCTTGAAACCTATGATGAAACAGAGATCCGGGAAGATCATCAATATGGCCTCCATTATAGGATTGATTGGCAATCCCGGTCAAGTGAATTATTCAGCCAGCAAAGCCGGGATGATTGCCCTCACAAAGTCCATTGCAAAAGAAATCGGCAGCCGTAATATTAACGTTAATGCTATTGCACCCGGGTATATTGAAACAGACATGACCCAAAAGATCTCTGATCCAGTGAGAGAAGAGCTTTTAAAAAACATACCTCTTAAACGCCTGGGCCAAGCAGAAGATGTGGCTAATCTTGCCGCTTTTCTTGCTTCAGATCAGGCAAACTATATTACCGGCCAGGTCTTCGTTCTGGATGGCGGTCTAACGATGACCGGTTGATATGGGAGATTACAATGAGTTCAAAGAAAGTAGTTGTTACAGGACTTGGAGTCCTTGCTCCAAATGGAAATACGGCAAATGAGTTTTGGAAGAATTGTCTGGAAGGGAAATCAGGCGTTGATCGTATTCGTGGGTTTGATCCAGGCGAATATCCCACGCAAATCGCTGGGGAGCTTAAGAACTTTGATCCCTTAAATTATATGGACAAGAAAACGATTCAGCGAAATGATATCTTTGCCCATTACTGTATTGCCGCGGTGAGGCAGGCGCTGGAAGACTCACAATTGACTGAGTCTAAACTTGAGGCGATGGATAGGTCTAGAATTGGAGTGATTGTGGGTTCCGGGATGGGTGGAATCTATACTTACTCAAAAAACGCCTTGGCGTTGGATAAAGGCAGTTGGAGGAAAGTATCACCATTCTTTATTCCAGCCACCATCACCAACATGGCGAGTGGCATGGCCGCCATCATGTGGGGACTGAGAGGGCCTAACTTCTCCATTTCAACGGCCTGTGCCACATCGAACCACTCGATTCTTGAATCCATGCATATAATAAAACGGGGTGAGGCCGATATAATGGTTGCTGGGGGCTCTGAAGCTGTGATCAGTCCATTGGGACTCGCTGGTTTCTGTGCCTCCAGGGCATTGTCCACTAAAAATGATGAGCCTCAGAAGGCTTCTCGCCCCTTTGATACGGGTCGGGATGGATTTGTTATGGGCGAAGGGGCTGGAATCTTGGTCTTGGAGAGTGAAGAAAGCGCCTTAAGACGGGATGTCAAGATCTATGGGGAGCTCGCGGGTGGAGGTATGAGTTGTGATGCCTATCATATCACGGCCCCCCGTGATGATGGTGCCGGGGTGATCCAATGCATGGAGATGGCTCTCAGGAGTGCTAATGTCCAAAAGGATGAAGTGAACTATATTAACGCCCACGGGACCAGCACTCCCCTTGGAGACAAAGCTGAACAAAAGGCTATCAAAGAGGTCTTTAAGGCTCACAGCAAGAAACTAAAGGTCAACTCAACGAAATCACTGATAGGACACCTTATTGGAGCGGCTGGTGGGGCTGAGGCCATTGCTGTCCTCAAGAGTTTTGAGTCTGGCAAGCTCCACCCAACAATTAATCAGGATAATCCTGATCCAGACTGTGATTTAGACTGTGTCCCTAACCAGGCCATTGACTACCACGTGGATGTGGCCCTTTCTAATTCCTTTGGCTTTGGGGGACATAACTGCTCTATTGTCATGAAGAGATATGAATAATAAGTTATGGATGAAAAAAGAATCACTGAACTCAATAAGCTTCAGCAAAGACTAAATATACAATTTGAGGATATATCCTATCTTCAGAATGCATTTCTCCACAGTTCCTATGTCAATGAACATTCCTGTGACATGGAGGATAACGAAAAGTTGGAGCTTCTGGGGGATTCTGTCCTGGCCTTTATAGTCAATGAACATCTGTATAAATCCTTACCGTCCCAGAGTGAGGGAGAGTTGTCCAGGATCAAGTCCATTGTGGTGAGCGAACATTCACTGGCTGGGATTGCGAAAGACCTGAAGTTTGGAGAGCATATTCTTTTGGGTCGTGGGGAACAGTTAGCTAATGGGGGAAATCGAAAGGCCATCCTGGCAGATACCCTTGAAGCATTGATTGGAGCCTATTATCTGGATAGCGGATTGGACAAGATTCGTGATTTCATCCTTCCTTTGATGATCAAAGAAATTGATAAGGTTGAGAAAAATGAGCATCTAAAAGATTATAAGACGGATCTACAACTCTCTACTCAGCAAAAACATAAAGTCTGCCCTACCTATCAAACTGTCACTGAAGAAGGTCCAGACCATCAAAAGACCTTCCATGTCCATGTGCTGGTCAATGAAAAAGTAGTTGGTACGGGTTCTGGCAGCAGCAAAAAGTTAGCTCAGCAAGACGCTGCTTATGATGCCCTCAAAAGCATGGGTCTTGAATCTTCTTGTAATTCACTGTGATTCTGCCTACCAGAAGCCTCCCAATTTCATTTAGCCTACTGGAGTAGCTTTAATACCAGTTGTGCTTTAGCATTAGCCTGAGCCAACATGGCAGTACCACTTTGCATAAGTATTTGGTTTGTCACAAAATGGACCATCGTTTCAGCCATATCTGTGTCTCTGATACGGGATTCAGCGGCCTGAAGATTCTCATAGCCGATCATGAGGCCCTGGGCAGTGAATTCCAGTCTATTCTGATAAGCCCCTAAATCAGCTCGCTGCTTGGAGACCCTTTTCAAGGCCTGATCTAACAGGGAAATATTTAGATTGGACTTGTTAATGGTAGATAAGCTGATGAATGTTGCTGTATGGGCTAATCCAGTCTGGTTTTTTAAGCCTAAAGCCTGACTGTTCATAGTCCCAATATAGACGCGTTCACGTTGATCCATGTTAGCACCAATGTGAAACCACATACTGGCCACTTTAAGATTGATGGCCCCTGGTCTGGAGTAACGTCCCGTTAACATATTCAGTTCATTGAATTGGGCATGGCTGGCGACTCGGTCGATCTCATCGATTAATTGTGAGACTTCTACTTGAATCTGCATACGGTCTTCAGAAGTGTAGATCCCGTTAGCACCCTGAACGGCTAACTCTCTAAGTCTTTGTAAGACATTCTGTATTTCCTGAAGATAACCTTCAGTCGTTTGAATAAAGGAAATATCATCTTCAGCATTTCGCTCGGCTTGTCTCAGCCCACGGATTTGAGCCCGCATTTTTTCTGAAATGGCTAATCCCGCTGCGTCATCCCCGGCACGATTGATCCTCATACCTGAAGATAACTTCTCAACGTTCTTGTCCACCTCCCAGTTTTTGAACTTAAGCACCCTGTGAGAATTAATAGCACTTAAATTGTGGTTAATAATCATTTTCTAAAGTCCTCCTTGATTTGATCCCCTTCCTTGTGTATCTAAATATTATCACACAGACTAGTAATTCGGTGGATGGGATTTTCCCTTTAGTAAAAAATATGGCTTACTAGAGAAATGAGAAGTTTAGCCACAGAGAACGCCGTGAACTTAGGAGGCGTTAAAAAATAGATTCCCGTTTTTGAGATTCCCAAAATATAATTGACA
>CAJXGR010000057.1 GCA_913053665.1 uncultured Spirochaetia bacterium | reverse complement strand
GCCTCAAACAAGTCCTCATTAAGACCCGCCCAACCGATTGAAGCCACAAACATTACAATAATAATCACAAGCAATCTTTTCATAACATTTCCCCTATCAAACATCATTATATACTTTCATCAAACCTGATAGATCACTCCATCTATATTTTCCCACAAGACAAATTATAATCGTCAGGGTCACAAAGTGATCTTCACATCAAACCCAGACGATTCCATCTTCCCCTGTTGATCATAATAGTCAACGTCACCCTCTTCCGATACGACCCAAACTTCTTCAGCTCCATGATTTAGATATAAGGCGATCTTCTCCTCCATCTCCTTGGGATGATTGGAAGGGGACATTATTTCAACACAGATCTCAGGAGCTTCTGTAAAAGGCGTTTCCAGGCCGTGTCTATCGATGAAATCCTCTGAACACCAAGCCACATCAGCTACCTTAACACCCTTTTCCGTTTGGATGGAGCATTCTGTAATCGCTTTCCCTGATTTCAATTGGCTTTTTAATTGATAACCAATCTCCAATTGATACATGCCATGACTGTTGGATGCTGGACTCATAACGATTTTCCCCCATTCATTGAGTTCAATTTTATAAGGTAAATCCTCTAAACACTTATCTTCCAAGACTTCTGACCACTTCATAAATCCTCCAGGTCAATATGAACTTTGATATACATGTAATTTAATCTTTTCAGGAAGTCCTGTCAAAGAAAATCATTCTAAACCGTATCGCTACGCAGGATCATGGATTGGAAAAATCAGTCCCAAGAGGAGGGTTTTTTAGACGTTCTTTTTTGACAAAACCTCAGGATGTGTTAAATTCACTCATACAAACCTTAAAACAATAGTGTATCGGGTTCTTTAAAACATTCTAATATAACTTGGAGAATAACGTTGAAAAGTTTCACTGATAAAGCTTTAAACACCGCTCAAACGAAAGGAGCCAAGTACTGTGACATCCGTATCGTTGAGACTCAAAACGAAGGCATACAAATCAAAAACGGTCATTTGGGGGGGCTCACACAGGAAAAAACCCTGGGCTTCGGTGTTCGGGTGATCGTAAATGGAGCCTGGGGCTTTGCTTCAAGCAGTGATCTCAACTATCAGGAGATCGAAAACATCACCACTCAGGCCTGTGAGATAGCCAAAGCAAGTAGCCTCTTAATGGATAAGCCTGTTATCTTATCGGAAGACCCTGCTTACACAGACTTCTGGCAAACACCCTTTCAGATCAATCCTTTTAAGGTCTCGCTGGAAGATAAACTCAAACTCCTATACGACATTGACGCCATCTTAAGCAAGGACAAACGTATCACATCCACCTACTCTTCCCTACGATTCAAAAACGAACACAAGTGGTTTGCCTCATCTGAAGGATCCTACATAGAGCAGAACATACTAAGAAGTGGTGGTGGTTATTCCTGCACGTCTTCAGGAAGTGGTGACTCTCAGATACGCTCCTATCCGGCCAGTTTTGGGGGGCAGTTCAAGTCCATGGGTTATGAACTCATTGAGAGCCTAAGACTCCTTGAAAACGCCGAGCGAACCCGTGAGGAAGCCATCGCTCTCCTCACAGCTGACCCTGTTCCCAAGGGGGAAAAAGACATTATACTCATGGGCAATCAAATGGTTCTACAGATTCATGAATCAGTGGGTCATCCTACTGAACTGGATCGTGTCCTGGGATTTGAGGCCAACTACGCAGGGACCAGCTTTGCCACCACTGAAAAGCTTCACACCTTCCGCTATGGAAGCGATATGGTTAATCTTGTGGCGGATAATACGGTTCCCACGGGATTAGCTACTCAAGGCTATGACGATGACGGCGTTCAAGCCAAACGATGGCACATTGTGAAAGACGGCATTCTGTCCGGCTATATGACCAACCGTGAAACGGCCTGTGCGGCGGGAGAGGATGAAAGCAAGGGCTGCAACAGGGCTGAGGGCTTTCAGAACATCCCCATCACCCGTATCGCCAACTTGAGCCTTATGCCGGGGAACGACACGTTAGAAAGCCTTATTGAGGGCATAGACGACGGTGTTCTTATGGACACCAACAAGTCCTGGAGCATTGATCAGCGACGTTTGAACTTCCAGTTCGGTTGTGAGATTGCCTGGGAGATCAAAAAAGGCAAGTTGGGCCGTATGCTGAAGAATCCTGTCTATCAGGGAATCACTCCAGAGTTTTGGGCTTCTTGTGATGGGATAGCCAATTACGAACACTGGGATCTCTGGGGCGTGATGAACTGCGGGAAGGGCCAACCGGGTCAAACGGGTTATATGAGTCACGGGAGTTCCCCCGCTCGCTTTCGGTCTGTTTCCCTGGGAGGATAGGTCTAATGAACAAAGATAAAATCGAAAGGTATCTCTCAGACTTGAATGGTTCAGAAGGAAGCTATCCATTTGGCCCAGAGGCGTTGGTCTTTAAGGTTCTGGGTAAAATGTTTGCTCTGGTTTCGCAAAAAGAGGATATTCCAAGAGTTACACTAAAATGTCTTCCTGCTGATGGAGAAGTGATTATAAGCCAATACGAATCAGTAACTCCTGGCTATTATATGAATAAAAAGCACTGGATCACTATTTCTCTCACTGGAGAGCTACCAGAAGAAATGATAGCCGGTCTGGCTGATGGATCCTATAAACTGATTGTCAGTAAATTAACAAAAGCCGATCAAAAGAAGCTTGAACAGATTCAGGCATAAACAAAGCCTTTAGAGATCCAATAGACAGCTACCAACTCTTGTTTCCAGCTTCCCTTATATTTTCAGATTGACTTTTTAGGAGAAAAGAGATAATATTGATCTCAATATTTCTCGAGGGGATGGCATGAATCCTTTAGCCCAAGAACTCAATCACGTATTAGAACAAAAAGCACCGTCTGTCTATCGCTCTCTTTCCACTATGGGAAAGGATTTGTTCTTCCCAAAAGGTATTTTAGCCCAATCCCAAGAGGCAAAAGCCAAGGGACACAAGTTTAATGCCACTCTGGGTATTGCAACGGAAGAAGGCCATCCCATGTATCTGCCTTCCATCCAGAAGTTCATACCCGACCTGGACCCGAAAGACGTCTATTCCTATGCTCCGGCGGCCGGCAAGCCTGAATTACGAAAAGCATGGCATGAAAAGATGTTTTTGGATAACCCCTCTTTGAAAGGGAGAACCATCAGTCAGCCCATCGTCACCTGTGGAATCACTCATGGTTTAAGCCTTATAGGCGATCTGTTCCTTGATCCAGGAGACTCTGTGATCCTGCCCGACAAGTTTTGGGGTAATTACAAACTAATCTATACCACTCGCTATCAATCAGGGATTCTCACCTACCCATTGTTTAGTAATGAGGGTCACTTTGATCTTGAAGGGTTTAAAGATCACTTAAGTCGTACAGGAAAGAAACAAAAGAAGCTTGTGATCTTGATGAACTTTCCAAACAACCCTACAGGCTACACCCCTCTTCCCCATGAGGCGGAAGGAATACGTGACATCCTGGTAGAACAGGCTAAAAAAGGAAATGATATTATTTTAGTCACCGACGACGCCTACTTCAACCTGTTTTTCAAGGACTCCATAAAAGAGTCTCTCTTTGCCTATACAACAGGCCTTCACGAAAACATCCTGACCGTTAAGCTGGATGGAGCGACCAAAGAGGATTACGTCTGGGGATTCCGCGTTGGCTTTATCACCTTCGGTTTGGGGGATGAGAGTCAAGCCGACGCCGTGTATCCCGCTCTGGAAAAGAAAGTATTGGGTGCCATCCGCTCCAAGTTATCGAATGCTCCCCACTTATCCCAAACCCTTGTTCTTAAAGCCCTTGAGTCGCCAAACTACCAACAGGAACGCCAGAACAAGTATGAGACACTGAAAAAGAGGGCGTTGAAGGTCATGGGTGTGTCTCAAAGGGAGAAATATCAGTCAGCGTGGTCAGTTTATCCCTTCAACTCAGGGTATTTCATGTGCCTTCAACTCAAGAAGGTAAACGCAGAAAAGGCTCGACAACATCTCTTAAACCAATATGGTGTTGGGATAATCTCCGTGGACGACACCGACGTTCGCATCGCCTTCTCCTGCGTGGAAGAGAACCAGGTGGAAGAACTCTTCGACATTATCTATCAGGGTATCATGGATTTAAGCTAATCTAAAAGTCCATAGAATGCCTCTTGATCAGTTATTTTCTTTTAACAAACAGCCAAATCGGGACATCAAAGTGAAAGTGATCCCTATAAGTAGCCTTTCCTGAGATAATTACAGAATTCAGACGGTAGGCTCTTTTCCTTTTAATCTTTGTTCCAGGATTCAGTAATTTATTGATGGAAACAGACATTTTCCCGCCTTTTGCTAAGCGTTTAAGCTTTTTGACGGATACATGTTTACTGCTTGGTTTCCCTGTTCCTCCCTCATAATGAGCCGTTATCTCCAGGCCCGTGATTGATCCATTGAAGTAATTGGTGAAGTTCACCTGATAACTGTCTTTCTTTTCATGAGTAGAAAACCCTGGGTAGTGGGCGATTTTAATCACTTTAAAGTAGTTGATTGTCTTAAGTCTTTTTCTAGTGCTGTGACCAATGTGAAAGCCTGTTTCCTTGGAGACCCAGTCTTCTCTCATTTGCATCATGGATTCCTGCTCTCCATAATCCTTTGGAGCTTTACCTTTCTTTTCAAGGATTTTATTCAAGTCCTTTTTTATGTCATAATAGATGATTACAACTTTCCCCACTAAACTATTGATATTCTTTTGATCGGTTAAAACGATATTCGTCCCATTGATACGGTAATCCGCGCCCTTATAGAGATAACCGTCTTCCAGGACGTACTCGCTGGGGTTTAATAAGCCTTTTGGTTTGTTCTTGACAAGGACTCCGAGGGTTAGATGGAGTTTTTTGGCCGGCTTGAAGTAGTGAATTCCTTTTTTAGAAAAAAGATTCAGATTGAACACGATAGCTAAAAGAGTGGCTGAAACGATCACTTTAGTCATTTTCATTTGGACTCCTTAAGTCATGATGATGTCTTTTTTGATAAATAACTTGACGAAACTGCCAATGAGAACATATCTTTAACTCTAAATATAATGAATATGATTTAAAAAAAGAACTCTTTTCTACCTTGCCTGTAGGGGCGAACCCACGTGTTCGCCTTTCCACCACCTATCCGTACGGATAGGGCGTTTTCAGCATGTTGTAGGGGCGACCCGCCGGGTCGCCCCTACAACATGCTGGTAATGCGACAGTTTCATGGGGTCTGCCCCTACAGGCCATTGCAAATCAAAGATAAGTCATGCAAATGACTATCGGCAAGTTTTTTATGACATATCCTCTCATAATGGAGAACACTGTGAAACGTCTTATCTTTCTGGCGTTAATCCTTCTGATTCACTCGGTCACCTGGGCAGACATCAACGACAATCTCTTTGACGCTGTTGTAAAAGGCGATAAAAAGAAAGTCGTCCTCTTGATCAAGGATGGAGCAGATGTTAAGTATAAGACAGAGACTGACTGGACACTCTTACACTCAGCGGCATCTTTTGGTCATTTGAAAATCGCCAAGCTCTTGATCCAGAACGGTGCTCCGGTGAATGCTAATGCTTTTTTCTTCGGAGCTCCCCTGCATTTTGCTGTTTCAGGAGGTCATTTAAAGATGGTTCGACTGTTGGTTTGTAAAGGAGCTAACCTTCATGCTATAGGACAAGACGGCATGACTCCATTGCACATCGCCGCAAAGATGGGTCACATGGACATCGTAAAGTTTCTCATCAGAAAGGGCGCGAATATGACGACGACGACATGGAATGGAGAAACTCCTCTCCACGAGGCCGCTGGGAACGGTCACATAGATATTGTTAAATACTTGATGAGTACAGGCGTGAGTGTGGATGGCAAATCGACCTCTTGGTATTCATGGATTACCTTTCCTTTTATAGCACTTGAAACGGACTTTGCTATTGCTTATTTACCAGGCTGGTACATACCAATACATGGAACCACTTTACATCACGCCTGTGCAGGAGGACACTTAGAGATCGCTCGGTTTTTAATTGCTCGGGGAGCAAATGTCAACGGTAAAGACTTCTATAAAAACACTCCTCTCCACTTTGCTTCTTTCGGAGGACATCTAAAGGTCGCTCAACTCCTCATCGATGAAGGAGGCAATGTTTATGCTAAAGATAAGGAAGGAAAAACCCCGAAGGATGTGGCAAAAGGCAATCCGATGAAAAAACTCCTCCAAAAAGCTGAAAGGAAAGAAGACCGCTAAACCCAACGGGCTGTATTGCCCCATAGACAGCTTGTCAATAACCTGTTGATTATTTTCCCGTATCGCTTCGCCTTTGCCCCTTAACTCCTTATAAAACAAATAGTAAACCTATTCAAAAGCAAGACGTTTCATTCCCTCTTCCTGTGGATAACCTGTCAATAATATCAGGATGTCACAAAAAAAAACTAAAGATAATAAGTATTTGCAAGATAATTTGGATAGATTGCGTAAAATATCTTCTGTTAGAAGGATTGTATTGTTCATGCTCGATCAAGAATGGCAACTCATCGATCAGTATCTAAGAAAGGAATTCCCGACGGATCAGGAGCTCTGGTTGGACTATCTTAAGTTCCTTTCCGCTTCCGAAGAGGAAATCTTTATTTCTGTCCCCAACCAGATATACAAGGAACGTGTCTCAGAGAAGTATCAGCCCAAGATCGATGACTTTATGAATAATCGTTTTGGTAAGAAATACCCCTTGAACGTGATGGTAGAAGAAGAGAGTGAGGATGACATTGTTGTTTTGCCGACTCCGCCGCCCTCCAATCCGAACAGAACCTATCCCCCTAAAAAGCCTCAGCATTTATATCATTTCCTGAACAGCAAATACACCTTCGAGCAGTTTGTTCTTGGCGGTAACAGTCAATTAGCCCATGCCGCCGCCTTAAGAATCTCTGAATCCCCCGGAAAAGACTACAACCCGTTTTTCATTTATGGAGGTGTCGGTCTCGGGAAAACCCACCTCATGCAGGCCATCGGTCACGAGATTCAGTCCAATGACCCCGTGATGGCTGTCCACTACGCCACCAGCGAGCAATTCACCAATGAATACATCAACTCCCTCCAAAAGGGTAAAGTCCATGCTTTCAGGCTGAAATACCGTTATGCTGATATCCTTTTGATCGATGACATCCAATTCCTTGAGGGGAAGGAAGGTATTCAGGAAGAGCTTTTCCATACCTTCAATATGCTTAAGGAGTCAGGCAAGCAGATGGTCTTCACCAGTGATCGACCTCCCAGAGAGCTTAAAACGATTACAGATCGTCTCCTTTCCCGTTTCGCATCGGGTTTGGTGGCTGATATCAAACCCCCCGATCTGGAGACCCGAAAAGCCATTATCAAGAAAAAAGCCCATCAAAAGGATGTTGGACTCAGTGAAGAAATCATCCACTTTTTAGCTAATAATATCACTCAAAATGTCAGAGATCTGGAGGCCGCTGTCACCAAGGTGAAATCCATTGTGGAACTTTTGAATGAAAAACTCACACTGAAACGAGTGGAGATAGAACTCCACGACGTCCTCAACTCCTATGTGGGGCGAAAGAATGTCTCAGTAGAACGCGTTCAGAAGGAGGTCGCCAATTACTATAATATCAGTTACTCCGACATGAAGTCCAAAAAGCGTACGAGTGCTATTGCCAAACCCCGACAGATCGCTGTCTACCTGTCCAAACAACTCACAAATCTCTCAACCACTGAGTTGGGCAATGAATTCGGCGGAAGGAATCATTCTACCATTATATCAGCCTGCCAAAAGATCGATCGTGAAATCCAGGCCAATGAATCCACACAAAATGACGTGGAACATTTAAAAATACGTCTCCTGAGGTCGTAAATAATGGGGACATTCTGATGAAAAGGTGTTCAATAAAAGTCGATAACGAGTGCTTTTTTAAGGATAAAAACAATGTTCTCAACAAAAGGAAAAGCTCAGCAATAAGAATATCTTTGTATGTTGGTATCTTTGCAAAAATCTCCACAACCTTTGCAAGAGGTAACTTCTTTTTTACAATGAAATAAAAAGAGTACAAACATATTGACAAGGTATAATACTAAGAATAGTAAATTTAAATAGACTATCTTATATAATCTATAGGAAGGAGAGAAAATGGAATTTGTATGTTCAAAAGGTGAGATTCAAAAGAGTCTTTCTCATGCTGAGGGTATTGTTTCTGCTAAAACAACCCTCTCAATTTTGTCAAACGTCCTCTTGGAGACGAAAAACAATGGTCTTGAGTTGTCTGCTACTGATCTGGAGGTGGGTTTCAGGACTTTAATCCCTGCGGAGATCAGTACTCCTGGGGCGATCACCATACAGGCCAAGAAGTTATCAGATATCATCAAGAGCTTTAATACTGGCAACTTAAACTTTGCTTTGGGTGAGCAAAACAGGATGGCCATATCGGCCGAGGATCCTAAAGTAAAGGCGAACTTCAAGATTATGGGTATTCCAAAGGACGATTATCCTAGTATCCCGGCCTTTACAGAGGAAAAAACGTTCACCCTCAGTCAGGGACTGCTTAAAGTGATGATTCGTAAAACCATCCTTTCTGCTTCAACGGATGAAGCGAGGTATTTCTTAAACGGTATTTACTTTGAGAAGAAGGACGGGCGTCTGAACCTTGTGGCAACCGATGGAAAACGCCTTTCTTTTATCAGTGTCAACTTAGAGGAGAGTGGGTTGGAGGATTTCAATGTGATCATCCCTTCCAAAGTCCTTCATGAGCTGATTAAAATCCTGAAGGAAGAGGGAACCTGCCGTATATCCCTGACAGACAGCAAAGTCTTCTTCCAGATGGATGAGAGTGAGCTGGTGTCCAACCTCCTGGAGGGACAATTCCCGGACTATCATCAGGTGGTTCCCTCTGAGTCAACGAATATCATAACCCTGGAGAATATAGCTTTTTCTGAAGCGATCAAACGGGTTTCTCACATGGTGGATCCCAAGATAGCTCAGATACGCATGGATATAAGTGAGAACAAGATCACTCTCTACGGCTACCATCCTGACTTTGGGGAGGCTAAAGATGAGCTGGAGGTGGACTACAAAGGGGATGAGCTTCAGATTGCCTTTAATTATAACTATCTTTTGGCCGCGTTGAAGGAGATAGATCGAAAGGATATTCTATTCAAGATGACGACCAATAAAAGTCCCGTGATTCTTAAGGGAGTGGACGAAGAGGATTATTTCTCAGTGGTGATGCCCATGAAGCTCACGGAGGATTAAGTAAAGTGACATGTTGTAGGGGCGGGGTGACCCCGCCCCTACAACATGAATCCTGACTGTGTCAGTGATTTATCCTTATCCTCTGTCTTCGATTTCATCTTCTTCCCCGGCTTCCCGAAACTTGATTTTCGGCATCAATGGGGTGATATTTTCCTCATTAGGAATCCGTTCTTGATTGAGTATGTATTTTGCCACTTTACGGGTGGATTGATTAATAATACTTTGCAACAGGATTTTAAACCTCTCTCCATTTCGTATCAACTTAATCTTCTTACCGATTGCAGCAAAAGTCTTTTTGCTGTGAGAAGAAAGGTAAAGATGACCTGTTTTAGCATCTAGTAGCCTTAAAGTCTCCCACTTTGAAACACTCACGTAGGAGAGGTCAAGAGATAAGAAAACCCTGATATCGAACTCCAGGACAAGGTTTTTTTTCCTACCAATAGCTTTTGGATACTTCCTGCCAATGTATTTCACATACCGATTGCTGGATGTGTCTGCTTTTTGATCAAATTGTATGCTTAACTTATTACGCCCCCCTAATTTATAAATCTCTTTCGCCAACTGACTCCGATAACCCAATTGGTAGTTCTCATCAAGAAAAGGTCGGATTTCCTTGTCTGAATCCATGTCACGGATATTACTGATGGTGTCTAATTGAATCCTGATCACCAAAAGGACGTCATTATTCCGCTTAAGATAAGAGTAGTCCTCGTTTTTTATGAACTCAGGTTTGGGGTCACCGCATTGGGCAAAGATTATAGCGAGAACCGGGGCGATCACATGAATCCATCTAAATAATCTCATCATTACTCCTAAAGCCTGAAGATACTAGTATCTAACAACAAAGTCAAATAATCTTTATTTACTCAACACCCAGAAGAGTTAAGGGTTTCATATTTTAGCTTATCTGATGAAACAAGCTCTCCATTGTATTTACCAGTATTCAAACTTTGATAGTGATAAACCAGTTACTGACGGATTTATCCAACTATCTGTAGAGACGCGATTAATCGCGTTTCTACAGGTAGTTATCACTAAGAGTTTGTGCACTACCCAAACTTTTTATATCCCTTCTATGATTTCATTTGACTTTTCCACTTATATCTAGCATCTTTAATAAGAAATTGTATAACGAGTTATTCATGAAGCCTTTATTCAGAGGATTACTAATCTTTGCCATCATCACGGTCTCTTGCACGACAGACCAACACAACAACAGTATCGGGGAACTTGTCAGCAGCATACAGGCCCTTCCGGGATGGGTTAAAAACGTTGCGTCTGTTCATGTTAAAACCCTATTATCTGACCCTGTTCTAGCCAATATCATACGCGGTCATTCATTCTTTAAAATGATCCAAAGCCTTAAAAAAGATGTAGGCATCGATATTTATCGTATTGTAATGGGTTTTGCTGAACTGGATTCTCAGAAAAAAGAAAAGCCCCATGTTGTCCTATTCATTGAAGCCGATTATAATAAAGAGCGAACTATCAAGTATATAAAAGCGAGAGCCAAAAAAAATAACGAAGAGATCATCGAAGAAAAGAGTTCGGGCTTTACAGTCCTCACATCCAAAAAATATCGCCATCAGTTTAAAGTGGCTTTTGTCAATGGAAAGTCCATATTAATTGCGTCAGCTCCTAAAATGGATGAAGTCCTGGAGCGGATTAGGGCAAAAAGGAATCCCTCTAAAAAGGAGATCGGTGAACCTAAGAGGCAAAGAAGACAATTAAAGGACTTGATTCGCTCTGTACAAAAGGATCACTTCATTTGGGGGGTCTTCAAGCTGTCGGAACCAACAAAGTTAGCTCTTGGCAAATGGATAACACCTACCAGCCCTATTCTTAAGATCAACGCTCTTACCATTGCCTTGCGTAGAAAGCAAAATATGATCCTCACTGTGGAAGCCATTGCTCAAGACAAGGCCTCGGCTCAGACACTCATTAGTTTTTTGGAGACGAAAAGAACAGGAAAATCTCTTTTCCACCTAAAACCCTTACTCAGCAAGGTAAAAATCACCCTGTCGGAGAATACAGTCCACGCCCGTCTCTCATTGAATAACGCCGAGTTCCAGGAAATAGTGAGATTATTATCATTAAGAAAAGTCTTTTAAACGACTACTCATTCTCTTTTTTTTCGTGTATAGTCCCTTCTTCTTTGGGTTCATCTTTACGGATCGGTTGATCACTATTACTTTCAGGACCTTTATCGATGATCTTTGTTTTGGAGAGATCCACCATAGACTTTGGGGGACTGTCGTCCTTCTCGCCTTTGTCGATAACCGTTGTCTCACTGATCGAGTGGGTAACCGTTGTGGAGTTTTCCAAAAGATCAAACGCCCTCACAGTAACCTTATCAGAGCCTTTCAATGCCGAAATAGGTATCCCATCCTTATAGAGCACCCACTCGTCTTCATCCTTCACTTTATACTCAATCTTATCAAGACCTGCTTCCGTATCGATGCAGAGGACTTTAATGATATCTTTATCCTCAGACTCGGGGAAGGAAATCTCAGGGCCTGTGGAGTCTACAGCTACTTTAAAGCTTTGCTCTTTTTCGTTATTCCCTGAGTCATCGATAGCCTTGAATCGAACTTCATGCTCCCCTTCTTCTCCCACTGAGAAATACTTGGTTTTATTTCCTTCGTAGGACTGGGTGGAGCCGCCATCAATGGAGACTTCTATTTTGTCTACTTTAGAGTTATCCCTGGAAATCACTCGAATGCGATGGTTTTTAGCCACATAATATTTGCCTGTCGCCCTGTCATAGACCATCTTATTCCTAAGATTGGACTTAATAACACTCACAGAGGTGATCACACCTTTTTTATTCACCAGATAAATTACTTTCCCTTCGGCTGAGTAATACAAATCTTTTAATTCATCAGAAGCAAACGTTGGCTCCTTCGCGAATGACGAAGAGCCAGTCCACATAAGTGTTAGTGTAATAACAAATAAGCTTATAATCACGATTCCTTTACGACTCATTTTAAAATACCCCTCAAGTTAACATAATTCAATCATTTGATGTGAGATAATATAAAAAGAATATTAAGGTTTTTCAAGTGAAATGAGATAAAGATGGAGACTTTTTTATTTTAGCGTGTAAAAGTCCATTAGAGGATGCTAAAATTATGATTCGCAGGTTCTTGATCATTAAGGGTTTCAAAGTAAGTTTTTAGTTTCTCTAAATATTCTTTTTGTTGTGAGGTGAGATTGGTGAATTCACAACCGACTTTTGTGTAGTTGGTGGATTTGGGGATTGTGCTCCAAACCTTATGGACCTCAAAGTCCAGTGAGTGAGTGATGTGTGTGCCGCCCGGCGGGAGAAGACGGATGGTAAATATTTCTTCCTCAGGAACCTTGTATGAGTCCACCCAAAGCTTAACGCCTCTTTCGCTAAAGTCCAGGATGAGACCAAGAGACGTGGCCACATCACCTTTCTTGTACACGCTACCCATCCATTCCAGACGTTGGGATTTTCTTTTTTTAGGGGACATGGCAAGCTCCTTTCCTCATATGTTAACATGAGTTTGGGATATAAGAATCTGTCTGACAAAAGTTTAGCCTAAGAAATGGGCATCTGTCGAGCTAGGAAGCTCGACCTACAGGTAAATGGACTCTCTCTGAAAAAGC
>CAJXGR010000056.1 GCA_913053665.1 uncultured Spirochaetia bacterium | reverse complement strand
TTAGAGTCTGCTCAGGTCATATTCAATGACGTTATTGGCCCTGCTAATATGTTTAACATCCGTGTAGGAAAGCTCATGGGGGGGCCTATGAAAACAGATCCCCATGATAGTCTGACTCCTACTGGTTTTAAGGTATACAAGAGTACTTTGAGAAACAGCATTAGAAATGCCACCGTATCCAACGCCGTTAAAAACGGTGCAGGTATTGAAGTCAACGGTATTCTTGGCGGACGGGTGTTTTATGGCATC
Organism: uncultured Spirochaetia bacterium; assembly: GCA_913053665.1. Lineage (GTDB taxonomy): Bacteria > Spirochaetota > UBA6919 > UBA6919 > UBA6919 > CAJXGR01. The sequence goes on along the minus strand of CAJXGR010000056.1, from coordinate 12,642 downwards.
GGACTGGTCACAAATGTGACTGAAGGCAATTTTGACGATAACTACCAAAAAGATTTCTATAGTTTTGTAGAATATCAGATGGGTGGAATGCGTCTGGATGGTGAAGATGGCCCTTCCGGTGACAAGCCCTGGGAAGACGATCATATTAAATTAAGAGGCCATTTCCTGGCGGGTACAGTGAATCTAGGCACAAGCACTGCCCCCATTAATGATAAAAGAATAAGTCTTGGTGGAGAGCTTGAAGTCTGGTTTTCCAGGCTCCAGTTTGTTGGGACAGGTTTTTACCAAATCCATGATATTGAGACAGGATTTGGCACAGGCACCTATGGAAAGGTGAATGCTTTGGGTATTACGGCAGAATTAGCTGTGATACTTGGAAACACCGGTTGGTTTATTCCTTCTATTCGCTGGGAGCATCTTACATACAAAGCGGAAGATCAGAATGGCAATCGAGTCACTTCAGGACCCAATGAAGATTGGCTTAACATTGGAACCCTCTTTCAGGTGAGAACCAATGTCCAATTCCTTGTCGGAATGCGGCTCATGTTGCATGCCAGTGACCTGGATACCTTCCTGAGCAATTCTCCAAAGCAGAACAAGACAGTCGATGTGGTCGAGGCAAAACTTAAGGTTGCCTTCTAGCCTTCTTATCACAGGTGATGTTTATCTCCCTCCAATCACCTGTGATAAATACTCTTTACAATGAAAGACAATTTCTCGCAAACAGGACAATGTTTTGTTTGTTGTAATTATAAATTATATTTTAAGTAATGAAGTTTTTCCCATGAAATCAGGACCCTAAAAAGGGGACTTTAAAGACAAAAAAAATAACTTGTTGACAATCCCTTTTATTATTGTTAGGTTAAATATGCTTCTGATAATTCTGATTAAAACCATCAACAGGCTTGTCAACCAAATTAAATGAATGGTGACAGGTTATGAAAGACGAAGGGGGTCGAATGCAGTATGACGGCGAAAAAAGAGAAGTGTTTTCCAGTCGGGTCCGAGCAGGTAGCCGAACGTACTACCTTGATATCAAGGTAAATAGTAAAAATGACAACTATTTAGTCATCAGCGAAAGCAAAAGAGTGGGAGATGACAATGAAAAGCAGCGTCACCGTATTATGGTATTTGAAGAAGACATTGAAAAGTTCTCTCACAGCTTCTTTGAAATAATTACATACTTTCTTGAGAACTCGGTTCACCTTGCCAGCGAAGAATTAAACCAATTCACCAAAAGCTTTAATGATGTCCTGGAGCGACTGCGACCTCTAACGCGTCATCCTTCACTGACCTACAAAGAAGTGGAATAAAATCACTAATTGATGCTCCAAACACCCATTTAATGAAATAGGCCTTGTAGAGACGCATTGCTAAGTCTGTCGCATTAAGCCCAATTTGTAGGGGAGTTTGAAACCCGCCCCTACAAATTGGGATTAAGTAGCTATGCGTGTCTACAAGTTACAGGTTTTATAACCCTAAAACTTTGTCCCGCCATTATTAAAGTCGGCCTGTATTTTGATAAAGTCCTCTTCACGGGATAGAAAAGCTTCCACGACGCCCGGATCAAAGTGTTCTTCCTTCAGTTCCATGATAAACCCTTTACTCTCATCATGGGGGTAGGCTTCTTTATAGCATCGTTTGGATGAAAGGGCATCGTAGACATCCGCTACGGCTAATATCCTGGCCACAAGGGGAATCTCCCCTCCCTTTAGACCCTTGGGATAGCCTTTTCCATTCCACTTCTCATGATGGGACTCGGCAATCTCAATACCTGTCTGGATAAAGGAATTGCCAGAGTGCACCCGATCGACAGCCCGCAGCATGTCAGCACCAATGGTTGTATGGGTCCTCATAATGGCCCACTCTTCATCGGAGAGGGAATTACTTTTTTTCAGGATGTAATCCGGTACGCTCACTTTTCCTATGTCGTGGAGAGGACTGGCGGCGTAAATATTCGAGATGAAGTGATCATTAATGACTGTCCTGTACTCCGAGTCCTTGCGAAGTTCTTCAGACAAAATCTTGCAATACTCTCTCATCCGTTCAAGATGATCCCCCGTATCGGTATCCCTGGACTCAGCCAGTTTGGACATGGCAAAAATAGTGCCAAGCTGTGCCTGAGAGATTTCCTTTACTTGTTGTTGGACACGATTTTCAAGGAGATGACGATATTCATTCTCCATGTCATGAAGACGCTTTTTCTCAAGACATGAATGTACTCTGGCTTTGAGTAGAACAGGGTTAAAGGGCTTGGACAAATAATCTTCTGCTCCAATTTCTATGCACCGGACAGCACTTTCCACTTCATCAATGGCAGAAATCACAATCACAGGGATGTGAGACAGGGATTCATCGGCCTTAAGTTGTTCAAGAACTTGATAGCCATCCATTCCGGGCATCATGATATCCAGGAGGACAAGGTCAATATCTTGACTCCTACAGATATCAAGAGCTTTATAGCCGTTTTCAGCCGTCACTACTTTATAATTTTCTCTTTCCAGACGGCGTGAAAGCATGTCACGATTCATTTCGTTATCGTCCACCACCAAGATATTGGGCATTTATTGAACCTCTATTTCTATTGTCACGTAATCATTCCGCTAGTGATGACAGCCTGTAGGGGCGACCCGCCAGAGTCTGTCATCTAAGTATAAACTAGACACACTTTTGTTCTAAAAGACTTTTGATTTTCTCAAGGAGTTTTGGGAAATCGACAGGTTTGATGTCATAGTCATCACATCCTGCTTCAATGCACTTTCTCCGGTCACCACTCATGGCATGGGCTGTGAGAGCAATGATCGGGATGGATCGGGTGGCATCCATTGACTTGATAATCCGTGTGGCTTCCCACCCATCAATCTCCGGGATGTTCATATCCATTAAAATAAGGTCTGGGCCTTCCGATTTGGCCAATTCTACCCCCTGACGCCCATCTACAGCAATAATTGTATCATAGCCCTTACGCATGAGACGACGGCTGAGCATATCATAATTGTAGGCATTGTCTTCTACCACCAGGATCTTAGCCATTGTATCCTCAAGATGACGATCCCCTTAACTGGGAGTAAATCAGGTTATGAACTACATTCAGTAGATCATCTTCGCTGTAGGTACTTTTCCTGAATATTTTGTTGACATGACCATCCAGACGTTGATTGTCTTCAGATGTCAGGTTTTTCTCCGTCAGGACGACAACAGGTATCGACTGCCACTGATCATGGTTTTGGAGTTCTTCAATCAATTGGAATCCGTCCATTTCGGGCATGATCAAGTCCAGTAGGATCAAAGCCAACTTATTGATAGACTTAAGTTTATCAATCGCCTCCCGCCCATTCTTGACCATGATAACGTTCCAGCCTTCCCTTGTCAGGTGGTGATGGAGAATTTGCCGAAGGGTCGTATTATCCTCTACCACAAGGATCGAACCCGATGAGTGATCGTGTATAAACTTGTTTAACATGTCTATAAGCTTGTTGTGATCCACAGGTTTCACCAGGAATCCGGAGGCTCCTAATGTGTGAGCCGTCTTTTGTCCGTCAGAAACTGTGATCACCACAACGGGTATATCTACTGTTTCCGGATCACCTTTTAGGGAGGTTAATACGGACCAGCCACCCATACTGGGCATCAATATATCCAATGTGATCAAATCAGGCTTTAGGAATTGGGCCATTTCAAGGCCTTTTTTCCCCGATTGGGCCACCTGAACGTCAAAGCCATTTTTTGTTAAATGACGTTTCATCATATCCCGCATTTCAGAGTCGTCATCAATAACAAGGATTGTTTTAACAGGCTTTTCTTGACCTGTCTGATCCGTCAAAACCTTGGAGGCCTGACTTCTTGTTGCCGTCTCATCATCACATTGGACAAGGGGAAAGCGGGCTGTGAAGATAGAACCTTGATCCATCTCACTCTTTACGTTTAAATCCCCTCCCATCAGCTGACAGAAATATCGGCTGATAGTTAGACCCAGTCCTGTCCCCCCATATTTACGGATAGTGGATGTGTCCGCCTGAGTGAAAGCGTAAAAGATATTGTTTATTTCTTCAGAACTCATCCCAATACCCGTATCAGAAACTGAGAATATGACCCATGTTTTCCGACTGACTATTTCCTGCTTCACTTTTACAAGTATCCTCCCTCTCTCAGTGAACTTACAGGCATTACTCAAGAGATTATAAAGGACCTGCCGCACTTTAGTGACGTCAGCATACATACAATTGATGTCTGTGGTACACTCTAGCTCAAGGATATTACTGTTTCGCTCCACCAGCGGATGGACAGTAGCCACTATTTCTTCCACCAGATGGAGGATGTCGCATTTTTCCTCATTCAGCTCCATTTTGCCGGCTTCGACCTTGGAGATATCCAGAACATCATTGATCAGGCCAAGTAAATGCTTCCCAGCCGACTGGATTTTCTGAAGGTCAGACATCATCTCCTCAAGACCTTCTTCCTCGGCGTCTTCGGCTAACATCTCACTATAACCGATAATAGCGTTGAGAGGTGTACGGAGTTCATGGCTCATATTGGCCAGGAACATACTTTTCGCCTGACTGGAGGCCAGGGCATCCTTTTCGGATTTGATCAGACGGTTTTGCGTGTCCTGAAGCTTTTGGTTGGCCTCCACCAATTCACCCATAGCGGATTCGATCTCTTCAGACTTGATCTCAATGTCCATCATAAGCTGAGCCGCTTTGACATTGGCTTTTGCCAGACTTTGATTTGCGATCTTTAATTGGATCATCTCCTGGCGTAAACCTTCGTTTTCAATGTTTGATTTCTCAAGGCCCACACGGAGATTGGCAATACGTTTAGGTCGATGACTGATGTTATATTCGCTTTCAATAAGGGTTTGCTCAGCATAAGCCTTGGCCATTCGACTGGGTTGATGGGTGAAGAGTTGTTCTTTCTGTTCTTCCGCCTTGTAATAATCATTTTCTAACAGGAGGCGTTCATTTTCAATACGTAACAGCCTGATTTCTTCATTGAGTTTGGCAAGACCTCTTAACTGCTTGGCATCAGCCATTGTAAATACCTGTTATCATTGATCTATCCGCATATAGCATATACTCTTGAAATAATTTACTACGGTCTATAAAAAGCTATGGAAATTCTCTTAAGAAGTCAATCAATATAGAGGGAAATGTAAATTTCAGTTAAATCATATGTTACATAATAGAAACAGGCCAAGCCCAGGGAGGGGCTATCATTCCATAGCAATTACTTTGAAGTTTTAGCTATTTTCTTTTTTAAGAGGTCTTTACGAAACTTAAGGATTTTGCTTTTCTCTTTGTACTTGGGAAAACGGATCAGCAGGAACTTAAAAACCTTATCTGCACGTTCATACAAATGATCTCCCAGATAGGATTCTCCCAAACGCTGATAGTTGAGGGGGTCTTTTGAGTCCTTTTGTATGAGCCACAAATACTCTTCAGCCGACTTTCTGAAGTATTTCTGTTTGAAATAGGCTTTGGCCAGACTCTTACGGATGGGGATGGAGACAGGATCCATAGCAAGAGCTTGAGAATAGTATAGGACGGCATTTGGGTATTGCTTAAGTTGAAAAGACGCATCACCCATTTTGAGGTAGATATTCGCTTCTCTTTTACCCAATTGGACAGTCTTTTCCAAAGCGATCAAGACGGCTCGGTACTTTTTCTTCTGATAAAAGGCGTTGGACAAAAGGAGATAGCTGTCAGCATCCTGTGGGGACAGGTTCACGGCTTGAGTAAGTATGCGTATCGCCTTGTCATACTGCTTTAACATGATAAGACTGCGTCCATATTCGTATAGAAGGACGGCTCGCTTGGGGTGATTCCTGTAAGCCTTTTGGAAAAGACGAATGGCCTCCCGCCACTTCTTTTCTTTTGTCTTAAGAAGGCCTGCATTGTATAAAGCAGTATAACTTGTTGGATTCACACCAAGAGCTCTGGTATAGTAGTTAGATGCTTTCTTGGACTGACTTTGTTGATCATAGACTTTAGCCAGATTGAGGAGTATATAAAAGTTTTTGGGATCAACGCTCACCCCCCTCTCAAAAGTCCTTTGGGCTTGAGTGAACTGTCTTAGCTTGTACTGAAGCTCACCCACCTGGATGAGAGCCTTTAAGAACCGGGCATTCAGGCTGAGGGCTCTTTTAAAGCTCGACAGGGCCTTCTGATCCTTATTGAGTCTCTTAAAGCATATTCCCAAATTGTAGTGGGCCTTTACTTTTAGTACTTTGTCATTAGCCGATAGATAAAGGAGTGAGCTTCGGAAGTAGCCTCTGGCCATCTCGTAATCCTTTTCTAATAAAGAGATCACGCCCAAACGATAAAAGACAATACCATCCTGCTTTTGACCCTTTTTAGGAGTCCACTTTAGGGCTAATTCATAGAATGCTTTGGCTTTAGTATAGTCCTTTTGATCATAATAGGCGTTTCCCCGCTTTAGGTCAAGTCTCTGCGCCATTGCCATGATATTATCAGGTTTAGCCTGATTTTTATTGAACTGTTTAAGGATTACTATTTCCTTTTTGAGACGGGTTATTTCCTGATTCGATTGAGCCAACTTCTTCTGATTGGCACTTAACTGCTTCTTAAGGCTCTCGATTTGTTGTTGATCTGCCTTTGAGGCGCCTGGATTATGAGTCTGCTGGCTTGGAGAAGACTTTTGACCATGATGCCCGGGATCAGGAGAGGCCCATCCAGATAAATCCAGCCCCAATAGTAAAATAAAGCCTGTTAGAATGAAATAAAGTCTCACGTGGACCTCCCAAGAGATTTAATATCCCAAAAATCGGCATTTTTGCTTATATTTTGAATGGAGAATATAAATAGTTGGATAATAAGCCGGAAAAGAGATTCAACCGAATAAAAGGGCTTTAAACTAAAATATAACGCGTCATTTAGAGATCTCAGGATTTGAGGGATAAATTACGCTAAAAGTGGATATATAAAATGGATAGTCCCATCGATGGGCGTTTAAGCTCTCTGAGAGCGAGGATGAAGGAAAAGGACCTGGATGCTTTCATTGTTTATGCTACGGATCAGTACTTGAACGAGTACATCCCGCAAGAGGAGAACATGAGGGTTTATCTGAGCGGCTTTACCGGCTCCACGGGGAATATGTTAGTTACTGAGACAGAGGCTTACCTTTTTGTGGACGGTCGTTACTATACCCAGGCCGACCTGGAGGTTTCTAAATCTCTAATTCATGTAATTAAAATGCCTTACGGGACTTCCGGCATCCAGGCCCTCAGGGATCAGATTAAAAAGCTGGTTGAGAGTAGCGATACGGCGTCCTTCACCATCGGATTTAATGGACGTAAAGTCAGCTATCAAGATATTCATTTACTAATACAAGACTCATTGGACTTGGGCTTTCAGATGGATGACACAGGAGACGATCTGATTGGCTACCCAATATCGCCTATGGAAAAGGAAAACAATGGCTCATTAATGACGATACCTTTATCCATCACGGGAAAATCAAGCTCTGAGAAAATGCAAAGTATTCGTGAATGGCTCATTGATCATGAGTGTGACTTTGTACTCATCAGCCAATTGGACGATTTGGCCTACCTTTGCAACATGAGAAGCTATGAAATACCCTATAACTCAACGTTTAAAGGCCTTGCTTTCTTAAGCCGTAGTGAGGGGCATATTTTCTTAAACGTAAACCCTATACCTGAATGGATCAAAGAACACTTCCACGGGGTCTTTCAAGTCCACTCGGAAGAGGACTTCACCGAAATTATCCCCAAGATTCTTGTCTATAAAACAGACGTACCGATTAAAGTTGGGTTTGACAGGGATAGAACACCCTATTACACGGTGAATCAGCTAAGCCAATGGGTGAATGAACCAGGTGACCTTGTACAATTAGAAAGTCCACTCAGCAAAATGAAGCGAATTAAAACACCGGAAGAACTGAAGTACATGGCTCATTCATTCCATCAGGCTGACCGGGTGATCAAGAAGTCCATTGATTGGCTGAATAAGGAAATAAACTCCGGGGAGACAGTCTCAGAAAGGGATTTCTCTGATAAAGTGAAGGACACCTTTTTCGCTCATGAGGCTAAAAGCCTGAGTTTTGAGGTCATCACGGCCAGTGGGGAAAATGCTGCTATCGTCCACTATACAAAGGCTGATCCAAACAAAATACTAAAAGCAGGAGACTTGATGTTACTGGATACAGGGGCTTATTTCGAAGGGGGCTACGCAACAGACCTGACCAGAACATTCTTGATCGGTGGGTCTGAGACTAAAGCTACAGTCAGACAACAAGAAATCTATACCCTTGTATTGAAGTCAGCTATCCGTGTACTGAAAGCCCGATTCCCAATGGGTACGAAGGGAATTCATTTGGATACATTGGCCAGGGCGCCCTTGTGGGATTATGGTTATATCTACAATCATGGGACAGGCCATGGGGTAGGGATTTGTGTCCATGAAGTGCCGCCAAGGGTAAGTAGTACAAGCGATGATGTCCTTGAGGAGAGTATGGTCTTTTCTGTAGAGCCGGGATTATACATTGAGGGCTATGGAGGTGTTCGTATCGAGAATCTGGTCACATTGGTACGGGATCCACAGTACGACGGATGGCTTCAGGTTCAACCCTTAACCTTTGCTCCATTGGATAAGAATCTCATTGATTATGGCTATTTAGACCGCTGGGAGAAGGAGTGGCTCAAGGAGTATATGGAAAAATCGGCTGGTCTTGAGTCCTAGTCTCACTTAATAACATTTAGATTAGATCTCCCAATAAATTAACGAACTTTTTCTTTACCATAAACCAATTATTCATTAATTTAATAGTTACATATACCAAAAAGTTTTGACTTGTTGGCATAAATAGCTTTAGTGACTGGGTGACCCGGCCGCTAAAGCTGTAGAAACGGCATTAAGAAACTGTCGCATTAGCCAGTCGTTGTAGGGTCGCCCCGGCGGATCGACCCTACAACATATTGGTAATTAGGCATTTAAGCTGAGAAGGGTTAATGCTGATGGCTTGCCGTCGCTTTCCCTATCTCAGCCTTAATGATAAAGCTATTGCTTGCCGCATATTGTTCTCCAGGTGATAAACCCTCCAGGACTTCCACCCAGTCCCGTGTTTGACGACCCAGTTTGAGAGGTCGAGCCTCAAATATATCTCCATACTTGACAAATACCACGGACCAGTCCCTCAAAGTCTGAATAGCACCTGGAGGCACCGCCACAGGGATGGGCATTTCCTCCTCAACTATCTCCACGGTAACAAACAGTCCAGGCCGCCACTGTCTCTTGCGATTGGACAATACGATCCTCGCTTTGGCTGTTCGAGTCTCTATATCCACTAATGGGCTTAAATAGCTGAGTTTCCCTTTAATCTCTCTGTTTAGTTCCTTTGATTTCACTGTGACGCTCTGACCGACTCGTATTTTATTCAGATCGCGAGTATAGATAGCTGTATCCACCCATACAGTGGATAAATCCACAATCTTGAAGAGGGTTTGACCCATTTGAATGGCTTCACCCATTGTGATATGCCTCTCGATGATGGTTCCATCAAAGGGCGAGCGAATCTCATATTCTGTTAGGTTTGTATCATAGGTGGATAGGGCGCTTCCAAGATCGCTTCTTGATATACCCAGAGCTGATAGCTTTTGTGAGGCGGCCTCCATGTTGATTTTTGCCTCATCCAACTTCTGACGGCTTAACAGATAATCCTGCTCTGCTGAGACCCGTTTTTCCCAGAGATATTTCTCGCGACTATAGGTCTGTCGAGCGGCCTCCAGTCGTCGTTTCCATGTTAAATACTCTCTTTGAGCCTCCGCCAGTCCAGGGCTGTTAAGAATAGCAAGCACTTCTCCAGCTTTCACACGATCCCCAATGTTTTTATAAATCCTTTTGGCAATTCCACTCACCCGCGGGAGGATATGGGCCACATTATCGGGGTTCATAGTGATCTGTCCTGGGACTTCTATAGTGCTTTTCATCTGAACAGATCCAGCAGTCTTAATGCTAATAGCTGCTTTCTTAAGTGATATTTCTGTAATCATGGCTCTTGCATCTACCTCAGAGTATTCCCATCGGTAAACCTGTTTCTTCCAGTGAGCTTTGATCTTGACAATAAAAGAGTGAGGCTCCTTCACCTCTTGATCGCCCATCAGATAGTCTCCATTTGCTGTAAAGCGGATGGTCGTCACCCGATTCCCCAGCCTGCGAAGATCTATTTTAAGCTTCACCTGTTCAGGAGGTATTTTTTTCCCTTTATTATAGGCATAAATGCGAAATTCCGGGGGAATCCCTGCCTCGAAGATAGTGACTTCAAGCTGGAAGTCATCCTTATGAAACAAGCGTCCACCCATTGGTCCAGGCTCTGCCTCTTGATGCCCGCCATGGCCCTCGTGCCCACCATGCCCTTCGTGTCCGCCATGGGAAGCGTGTTCATGCCCGTGTCCGTGACCATGCCCACCGCCTGAAACAGTCTGTTTCTCACTTGTTAATATATAAGCCCCTACAACGACGGCCACAAGAAGTATAACACCTACCAGGATCATTTCCTTCCACTTCATGGCTGTACCTCACTGGTTTCATTGGGATAAGGATATTTCAGTCTATCCAGACGCTCTCCTATAAGGCGTTCCACATCAATGACAGCTTTATGATAAGCTCTCAGAGAGTCTATATACTGCCTTCTGGCACGGAAGTAGATCTGTTGGGCATCCAGGAGACGGAGGTAATCCAATTTCCCGTATTGATACGCTAATCGGGTATCGTTAAATGTCTTTTTGCTGGCAGGCAAAATACGCTTTCTCAGGATCTCAAGGTCTTGTGCGTTCCTCTTAAGTATTTGATAAGCCCTACTTAAGGCCGTTAATATCAGGATTTTCACTTGTTCTTTATCCTCTTTAGCCTTTGAGAGACGGTATTTAGCTTCCAGCTTACCCCCCTGATTCCGATCAAATAAGGGAATAGGGATGGCTATTCCCAAAACGAAGCCATTGTCTCCCGTTCCGTTGAAATGCCGTACTCCCCCTCTGATCATGAGATTAGGGATTCCCTTCGCCTTTTCTAATATGATTTTCGCCTTGCGTCTTTCCATTTCAATGGCCCAGCGGGATAAATCGGGATTTTGGGAGATACGCTCAATGAGTTCCTGGGGGGGAGGGATATTCCGGATTCTTTTCAAGTTCCCTGCAGCTCTGGTGAAATTGGGCGATGGAGAACCCCACGTAGCTGCGAGATTGCTTTTAGCGATCCTAAGATTCCTTTTCATTCTTTGTAATTCCATTTGAATGAATGAAAGATCCAGCTTTGATCGGGTGATTTCAATGGGAGAGACTCTTCCTCCCTGGACAAAGTGAGTAATTGTTTTTAATACGATCTTATTCAACTGGACTAACTGTTTAAGGAGTTTCACAGACTCTTGTTGAGCCAAGAGATCTATAAATGCTTTACCTGTCCTTGAAAGAACATCAATACGTTTGGCTTCATAATTCCAGCCTGCGAGACGGCTTTCTAATAGAGCCACTCTTCTTCGTTTAGACACTTTTCCACCCAGTTGGATGGATTGGCTTAGCCAGATAGTGATTTCAGTGCTATTGAGTCCCCTAACTTTGCCTGAACCGGCAAAGTTCTCTACATCAGCTGAGATTTCAGGATTGGAGTACAAAGAAGCTTGGAGAACTCTCGCTTCCCTTGCACGAACCTCCCATGAAAAGGAACGTAACTCAGGATTATACATCAGAGCCAACGAGAGAGCTTGGGCCAGACTGATCGAGCCGGTGGCTTCTTTGTATCCTCGTGAGCTTAAAGTGGGTTTTTTGGGAGACCGATAGGTGGCAATCCCTTTACCAATAGGCCTTTCTCTAGGATAACTATTGATTGAGTGGGATGAGCTGCAGCCACTCTGGTAAAACAGTGAGATAAATATTAAAATAATCATTCGATAGAACATGATTGAACTCCATAATCTTTATAGTACAAACAAGTTGGACATTATATCATCCCAAGCCATGGGATTTATGGATTATGAAAGATTAAATCAAGAGGATTGTCAGGCTGGAAAGGTCAGGTTCAAAGAGCCCTGGAGGACTTCTGTAGGATTGATCCATAGGATCAACAAGCCTAATGGACTTATCCCATACGATAGACTGAAAAAGACTTATGTAATAGATGAGTTTTTTGTTATTATTTTTTGGCTTACACTGATTGGTGAGGAGAACGGGAATGACATGGCTGTTACTATCCCCGGCTATTATGGAAGAAGTCGTAGGCTTGTAGGCGTTTCTGTGAGACTTGTGTTTATCCAGATGCATTCTATGAGTCAGAACAAGTTGGAGCTGGCCTTTTTTGTATATGAAGGACGCATTATGACAGTAGTCACATATGATCCCATGATCCAGCAAAAGAACCATACCGGCCAAGTTTAAATAACTGAACATCCAGCAAAAGGCTAAACTGCTTATAACAAACTTTAAGGATCGAGATTTCATTCTTTACAACTCAATTTTATTCAATAAATAGTAAACACTCATGACGGCTATTTACTTAGATAATATAACATTTTTTACTTGATTATCCAAGTTTAGTCCATATTTGCCCAAGGCTATTTCATTCTCTACTAAAACATTTATAAAATGTCATCCTGAGCCTGTCGAAGGGCTCACTA
>CAJXGR010000055.1 GCA_913053665.1 uncultured Spirochaetia bacterium | reverse complement strand
AGACAAAGAAATCCATTTCCCCCAAAAGAAATCTAATCTATAAACTCCATTATGTTCACTAAAAGATAATCCTTGACTTTGGCTCATTCTTCTAGTATCATTTTTCCTGCCAGTTCTTGTTCCCTCTCCTTCTGGGAGAGGGTTAGGGTGAGGACTCTTCTCTCCAAATTTATAATGAACTCGTCGAACTCACGTTAAAATAGTCTCTTTTAATCATTGTATATTGACGTCTCTTCCAGTCCTGACTATATTAATTTACGGTTTCATTACACTTTTACTTGCCTTCTCTCAAAAAAGTAATATCTTTATACTTCAGTAATTAGCCTCAACAATATCATCTAATAGGTTTGTGTATCGATAAATCACTGTCTTTTACATATTAAACGAATATCCATTTATATTATCTCCAGGCCTGTTAAGCTTTTTGTTGAGATTTGGGCTGAAAATCAGCTAACTCACAATGTAGTCAATCTTAAACTATATAAGACAATAAACTGGAGGTATTTATGTCACAATCACCAAAGATTATTTATACAAAAACCGATGAAGCGCCTGCACTGGCCACTTATTCCTTTCTACCTATTGTCCAGGCCTTTACAAAGGGATCAGGTTTTTCTGTTGAATCCAGAGATATCTCTTTAGCGGGCAGGATCATTGCAAACTTTCCCGATAATCTATCGGAGAGCCAGAGAATACCCGACGAACTGACCGCGTTGGGTGAACTGGCCAAGACCCCAGATGCCAATATCATTAAACTACCCAATATCAGTGCGTCTCTCCCACAACTTAAAGCCGCATTAAAAGAGCTACAGGAAAAGGGTTATAAACTTCCCGACTATCCGGAGAATCCCAAAAACGACGCTGAGAAAGAGATTAAACAAAGATATGCCAAGGTCTTGGGAAGCGCTGTCAATCCTGTCCTGAGAGAAGGGAACTCGGATCGTAGGGCGGCTGTTCCCGTAAAGGAATTCGCTAAAAGGAATCCTCACAAGATGGGTGAGTGGAGCAATAACTCCAAGACTCATGTTGTCACTATGAGCAGTGGGGATTTCATGTCCAATGAGAAGTCCATCACCATGACTCAAGCTACTGATGCAAGAATTGAGTTTGTGGATCAAAACGGATCGATTACTATCCTGAAGGATAAATTGCCTCTTTTAGCAGGTGAAGTATTGGATGGAACGTTTATGAGCAAAAAAGCCCTAACCAAGTTCCTCTCGGAACAAATAGAAGATGCCAAAGCAAAGGACGTCCTGTTCTCCCTTCACATGAAAGCAACTATGATGAAGGTCTCCGATCCCATCATATTCGGTCACGCTGTCAAAGTGTTTTATAAAGATGTTTTTGAGAAAAATGCCTCTGTGATTGCTGAGCTAGGCGTGAATGTCAACAATGGCTTAGGGGACCTTTACACTAAAATGAAAACCCTGCCAGAAGCCCAACAAGCCGCCATCGAAGAAGATATTCAGAACTGTTACAAGAATCGTCCTGAACTTGCCATGGTGAACTCGGATAAGGGAATCACAAATCTACACGTGCCAAGCGATATAATCATTGATGCGTCTATGCCTGCAATGATTCGTGAGTCAGGGAAAATGTGGGGTCCAGACGGCAATCTTCATGATACAAAAGCTGTTATCCCGGATCACAGTTATGCAAGCCTGTACCAGGAAGCGATTGATAATTGCATAAAGCATGGAGCGTATAATCCAGCGACCATGGGCACAGTACCCAACGTGGGTCTTATGGCTCAGAAAGCTGAAGAGTATGGCTCTCATGACAAGACCTTTGAATCACCGGGAAACGGAACGATTCGTATTGTGGACTCGTCAGGAAAAGTATTGATAGAGCATCGTGTGGAAGAAGGGGATATCTGGCGCGGATGCCAGGTGAAAGATGCTCCCATACAAGATTGGGTGAAACTGGCGGTTAAGAGAGCGCGAGCAACGGGAGTTCCAACGGTTTTCTGGCTTGATGAAGACAGAGCACACGATGCTCAACTCATGGAAAAAGTCCATCGTTATTTAAAGGATCACGATACCAGTGGTCTGGAAATTAATATTATGCCTGTAGCTGAAGCCGCTCGACTCTCCCTTCAGCGGATGAGAGACGGTAAAGATACTATTTCAGTAACTGGCAATGTGTTACGAGACTATAATACAGACCTTTTTCCAATCCTGGAATTGGGGACCAGTGCCAAGATGCTTTCCATCGTCCCTCTTATGATGGGTGGAGGACTCTTTGAGACGGGAGCTGGGGGTTCAGCCCCTAAACATGTTCAACAGTTTGTGAAAGAGGGTCATTTACGATGGGATTCACTGGGTGAGTTTTTGGCTCTTGCAGAGTCCTTCGAGCATTTAGCGAATACAACAAACAATGAGAAAGCTAAGATCCTTGCGGATACCCTGGGTGAAGCAAACAGTAAGTTCTTGAATAGCAATAGATCCCCTTCCCGTAAGGTGAACGAGTTGGATAATCGGGGGAGTCATTTTTATCTCACTTTATATTGGGCTCAGGCACTGGCTCAGCAAACGAAAGATAAAGATCTTCAAGGTCGGTTTTCCAAATTAGCAAAAGAACTGGGGGATCATGAGGGTAAAATTATTGAAGAACTGAATGCCGCTCAGGGTAAGGCTGTTGATCTTGGGGGTTATTATGTCCCTGACCTGGGCAAGGTATTAAAAGCCATGCGTCCCAGTGCTACCTTTAACACGGCATTGGAGGCTCTCGCGTAAGATGGCTTAAGGTATTGGTATAATTCTTCGGCTGGAGGACTGGTTTATTCATTGCTTCACCTGCAATAAGCCACAAGCCTCTTGCGATACAATAATGAAAAGGTAATCCAACACTTGGCAATAGCTTCTTGATCTTCTCTTTCTCTTTGCCACTCTGGTTAAAGCGATTACAATACTTTAAATAACTACTCCTGTCCGTATCATGAGCTTTGGAAGAAATCTTTTAGGTTGATTATGGCTAAGTTTAAAATAGTCGCTATTTTGATGGACCGCCGTTTGAGATACTTTTTTAATTACAAAGGGTAAAAATGTCCTCTGATCTCGTGAAAATACCGTCTGGTGGGCAAAAGATTACAAAGAGTCCCGATGGGAAGCTAAATGTGCCGGATAATCCCATCATAGCTTTTATTGAGGGAGATGGGACAGGCCCTGATATTTGGAATGGGTCGGTGAAAGTTTTTGATGCCGCTGTAGAGAAGGCTTATGGTGGGAAGAAGAAAATCCACTGGATGGAAGTTTTAGCCGGTGAGAAGTCCTGGAAGCAGCATAATAGATCAGAGGATGGCTGGCTCCCCCAGGAGACCTTGAACGCCATCAATGAATATCTTGTAACCATTAAAGGGCCTATGTCGACACCGACTAATGGAGAGATTCAATCTATTAATAGAGAATTGAGGCAAAGGCTGGACCTCTACGCCTGTTTGAGACCTGTAAGACACTATAAGGGAATACCTTCTCCTGTTACAAATCCTCAAGATATAGATATGGTGATATTTAGGGAAAACTCTGAAGGCATTTATTCAGGAATTGAGTTTAAGAACGGTTCATCGGATGCAGACAAGCTAAAAGACTTTCTGAAGGAGCTTGGAGTCCTTTCCAAAGTGCAATTTCCTGATTCAGCCTCCTTTGATATCAAGCCTATCTCTAAAGAAGGGACTCTACGTCTTGTTCGAGGGGCCATTCAATACGCCATTGATAATGACCGTGACAGTGTCACCCTGGTTCACAAAGGGAATATGATGAAAGTTACTGAAGGATCCTTTAGGACGTGGGCTTATGAGATGGCCAAGATAGAGTTTGGTGCCAGAGAGCTGGATGGAAGTCCCTGGTGTACCATGAAAAGCCCAAAAAGTGGCAAGACCATTACTATAAAGGATGTTATTGCTAACTCTTTCTTGCAGCATATCTTAACGCGTCCAGCTGAATATGATGTCATTGCCACCATGAACTTAAACGGCGATTATATCTCTGACACGCTGGCAGCTGAGGTTGGGGCTATTGGGATCATCCCGGAAGCCTATATCAACTATGTTACAGGAATCGCTATCTTTGGAGTCATCCATGGGACAACCCCCAAATATGCTGATAGGAACAAGGTGAATCCGAGTTCTTTGATTCTGTCTGGTGAAATGATGTTCCGCCATTTGGGCTGGGTAGAAGCTGCCGACAGGATTGTGAAGGGTCTGGAAGGTGTTTTGAGTACTAAAACAGTGACCTATGACTTAGCTAGACTCATGAATGAAGCCCAT
The DNA here is from genome assembly GCA_913053665.1 of uncultured Spirochaetia bacterium. Classification (GTDB taxonomy): domain Bacteria; phylum Spirochaetota; class UBA6919; order UBA6919; family UBA6919; genus CAJXGR01. The sequence continues at coordinate 8,743 of CAJXGR010000055.1, read as the reverse complement.
GAAGTAAGCACCTCAACATTTGCTGATGAGATTATAAGTTCCATGTAAATTGAAATAATAGGTTGTTCTATAAAAAAGAGTTATATTTAAAATAACGAAATAAAGAGGTGATTTATGGTAAAACGTTTACTTGGCTTAACACTTATTCTGTCATTGGCTTTGTCGAACTCCTTTTTAAGTGTCTCAGAAGAGATAAGTGAAGACAATAAGATCACTCACTGCGGAGGCAAGAATAAACCAGGGAAACCTGGTACACAAAAGCCAGCCGCTTGATCATCGCTTTAACTTTTAGGAATAGTAGGTAAGGGAATCGCCGGTTGCGATAAGTGACTGGAGGAAAGTCCGAGCTACATCAGGAAGAGGGCCGGGTAACTCCCGGGAGGAGTGATCCTATGGAAAGTGCAGCAGAAAAAATACCGCCCACACCTGTGGGTAAGGGTGAAATGGTAAGGTAAGAGCTTACCGCCTTTTCCAGCAATGGAATCGGGCAATGTAAACCCCCCTCGTAGCAAAATCAAGCAGCAGATTATCCTAATAATTATCTGCGGGTCGATCGCAAAATAAATTGGGCAACCGATTTATCAGATAGATGATTCCTTAAACAGAACTCGGCTTATTACCTGCTATTCTTTTAATCCTGAAATTATCTTTTTTATTCCTCTGTGATCCAAGCTATCAACCCTTTGGCAACCTGCCCCATCCATTTTTTTTCATGATTAACTTGATTATTATCCAATGAACTGTTATACTTTATTAAGTTAGTCCTTTAAAATCCATCTGTTCTGAGGGTATCGTATGATTGACTGTTTTATTGAGAGGCGGCAGAATAACAGAAAACGTATCGCTACGTCCATTCAGCCGATTTTTACTCCATTGAATACAAGCTTTTCAGGCACGATCTCTGAATTGAGCCAAAAAGAAGCCAAGATTATTCTTGATGAGAAATCTCCTGAAAGCCTGGAGCCATTTTTAGAAAAACATTTCTTTTTGAGCTTCAAGTTTAGTAAATCCCATCGGCCTGTTTTAACACAAGCTACTCCCGTAAGAATTGATGACCATAAAGATAACAGGAAAAAGCTGGTCTTTCGATTTTTTAGACTAGAAAAAGATTACAAAAACGTTATCAATAGTATCATTAATGTTTATGGTGTACCAGTTACCAGTTAGTTTTCTTAAGGTTCTAAATCTTTCCTAACAGAAGAGTTAACTATCCATAGCTATGGAATGGTTCATTTAATCAATTTATCTTGAGGTATACAATGCGAATGACTTTAATTCTCACAATCTTTCTTGTTCTTGCAACTTCATTCTCTTTTGCAAAAGGAAGTCAATCAAAAGGAAAGGTTGTATCAGGCGGAAATACAAAGCCCAAGTATGTGGTGGGTCTTAATTTTGTTGGAGGGAAGTTTGGTGGTGGAAGGTTCAATAGTGGTGCTGAAGCAGAAATCGACATTGGCCTTAGCTCTAAAATAAGCATAGCCCCAAGATTAGGCTTGGCCGATTTTGATGTATTTGCTCCAGGAGCTTCTCTTAGGTTTGGTATCATAGGTGGTAAACGTCCCCACGGCTTTTGGATTGGCCCTTCCCTTGATTTTTTCTTTTTTAACAATCGAGGGAACAGGGGAAATCAAAGTAAAGTCGTTATTACACCGGCTGGAGAGTTTGGCTGGCGATACACCTTTGATTTTAACTTATCCTTACAAGCATTGACACGTGTAGGCTTCTTTGCAGGTGACGGAAGCGGGTTTTTTTGGGCACTGGGTGTGGGTGTCGGTTACGCCTTTTAAATATCCGTGTAAAAGAGATGCATGGCCATGCATCTCTATATTAGTAGAAAGGCCAGATCTAACGCTTCCATCATACTCTCCGGATTAGCCGATCCTTGACCCGCAATGTCAAAGGCTGTGCCATGATCTACTGAAATCCGTTTGAAGGGTAGGCCCAGTGTGAGATTAAGCCCTTTTCCAAAAGATAGCAGTTTAAAGGGAATCAGCCCCTGATCGTGGTACATAGCAACATATAGAGCGTATTTCTTGTTGTGAGCTTCACAAAACAAGGTATCGGCCGGGTATGGCCCCTTCACACGGATTCCCATCTGTCGAGCTTTTATAATAGCTTTCTGGATCATCGATTCTTCACTCCCAAAATGTCCTCCTTCCCCTGCGTGGGGGTTTAAGGCGGCTACTGCAATACATCCCTCTTTCACACCTCCGTCTACCAGAAACTGCCAGCTATTTCTAATTGTCTTAAGGATTTGATCTTTACTTAAATGCTTACTTACGTTCTGAAGGGCGATATGGGTGGTCACAAGGGCCACTTTGATGGCCTCACTCGCCATAAGCATGGTGACGTCCGTATTGAAGGCCTCTGACAGATACTCAGTATGCCCCATAAATGAGGGTTCACAAAGCATGACAGCCTCCTTATTAAGGGGGCCTGTTATCAGAGTGTGGCTGAGTCCCTCACGAATCATTTTGATGGCCGTATCCAATGATCTCAGGGCTAAATCCCCTGCTTTCTCACTCAAGAGACCAGGTTGGACCAGGTGATCATAGGGTAAGTCTAAGACATTTAATGCCTTAGGGTTAAAAGAAGCTGGAATGGACTCAATAGACTTAATATAATGGATTGGGAAAGATAGGCTTAATCGTCTTTGATAGTAGGTGAAGACCTTTTCGCTTGCAACAACCAGACAGTCAGAGTAATACTTTGCATGAACACCCTTTAGAATGACCTCAGGGCCAATTCCATGGGGGTCTCCTCCTGTGATAAGGACTTTTGGGAACTTAACTGCCCTCATTAAACAATTGAACCAGCATATTCTTGGGAGATTTCTTTAAGTTACTACCTATCATACAGTTTCCTTCTAAAACGACGCCCCCCTGAATAATAAGTTCTTTGGTTTTGATATTCCCTAAAACTTTGCTGGTGGGCTTTAAGAATACACGGATCTTGGCCTCAATATCACCGATGATAAGGCCTTCCACAGTGACTACATTTGCATAGATATTGGTTCTTACTTTCCCCTTGGGGCCTACAGTGAGTTGTTCCACCTCAAGGGCCTCTCCTTCAAACTTTCCGTCTATGTGAAGTAAACCTTTTACCTGAAAGCGGCCTTCAAAATAAGATTTCTCTCCGATAACACTATTGGTCGAGTCGAGTTTAGCCATTAATTTTTATTATTCCTCATTTTATAGGATTAATCACTTGAGATCGGGTAAATTTAAATACTCAAGAAGTTCTGTTAAAAAGCGATGCAAATCCTGGATTCCCTCAATAACTGTGCAGCCGTTTAATACCTGGGACTCGCCCAGGCTGGAGTCAAAAGTCAACTTATCATGGGGGTTCAGGACAAGGTTGCCATTATTATTATAGTTTTCCACAAGATCATCCGCAAATTGGTAGAGTTTTCTGAAAAAAGAACCCAATTTAGTTAATAAATTACGATATTCTTCTTGGACCAATAGCTTTTGATTGGTTTTACTGACCAGCAAATCCTTATCGTGTTCATACTTGGCCAGGGCATTCGCATAATGATTGATGACCGTGTGAAGATCATGGATTTTGCTATAGAAGCCGTCCCTAACAAGAGATCGGTTGTAATCCAGCTTTAAGTGGTACTCACCCAGCATACCAAGATGTTCATCTTCAAAGTATTTGAGAAAAGTATAAATCTCATCCAACTCTCGATTGACAAAGCCACGACTGGTTTCCACGATAGGAATATGTTTCAGGATGTCGAAGTAGTCCAAAGGGTCTTTGGTGGCCTCTTCTGGGTCTGTAGATTCTTGAGAGACCTCATCTTCATCCAGAAGCGTTAAAGGGTTTTTTTCAAGGTCTTTTTTTAAGTTGTGTATTTCAACAGCCACTCGTCTCCTTTGATCAACACTACCCGACGTTTTTAAAACCCCTTCCAGATTATCTATCATTTCACGGATTCGCTGATGATCTAATTCGGCCATGATGGCACTCCTTTAATTTAAGTCCATATATCTGGAATAATGCTTTTCCGACTCATTCTCCAGGATTAATTTATAGGCAGAAGACAGATAGAGGTGTCCTTCTTTATTGTTCTGATCAATATTAAGAGCTTGCCTGAGTATTGTAATCGCTTCTTGATAATGTTTTTCATTTAGATATAATCGACCAAGTTGAACCATGTTTTGAACTTGATTTGGTTTTAGTTCAAGAGCTTTTAGAAAATACATTTTGGCCTGTTGGAATTGCTTGAGTTGGGCATAGGTATTTCCCAGGAACTCATAGATATTTAAGGATTTATAACCTTTTCCAAGGGCCTGTTCAAATAATCGGGCTGATTTTTTCCATCTTTTCAATTCAAAGTAATATAATCCAAGATAAAAATCAATCTCTCCGTCTGTTTTTTTCTTATTCTCCAGATATAGAAAGAATTTAATGGCCCTTCTTTTTGATTCTTCCTGGGTATAATATATTTTCCCCAATTCACCAAGGGCCGCAGGATGCTTGTCATGAGCTTCCAGAACCCTTTTCAGGATTCCTATACCCTCCTGATAATTTTGCTTTTTCAGGAAATGCTTGGCCAGGAGGATTAAAGCATCGGGGTCTTCAATGTCTTTGAGGTGGATTTCCTTTTCAATCACTGCCTGATAGGATATTTGAAGTTCATCCGCCAATATCTCAAGGACCTGGAAGGTGTATGAGTCATAGATACCTAATTTATAGGCCTTTAAGTATGAGTTGAATAACCCTTGAGAGAGATTATCATAAACTTGCGGCTCTGACTCATTGAGTAAATCAGCCAACTGCTTTAAAGCCTCTTCTTTTTGATCTGTTTGGATGTAACAAATAGACTTTTTATGGGCTAAGTGACTGATGGATAGATCGGACTTTTGGGCTAAATCAAAATAATGTAAGGCTTTTTGGAATTGACCCAGACGATAAGCCATATCAGCCACTTTGCTGAGGGCTGGGTCTTTGGGTTTTTCACTAACTGAGAGATACTTTTCGTAATAAAAAAAGGCCTGTTCCCACATTTCTTCAGCCTCATAGCACTCTGCCGACAGGATGAGGAAATTGGGGTTCTCCAAAAACTGACTTTCCGCCATATTCAGATGATTCAAGGCTTTATGATGATCACCTTCCTGGACATAAATGTGAGCCAAAGAAAAATGAGGGGCCGCAAGAGAATTCGTTGACTGGATAGCCTTTAAATAGTATTCCTTTCCTCTATCTTTTATACCAATGTTGTAATAGAAGTTACCTAACAGGTTATAAAAAAAGTCCACCTGCCGCAAACCCTGAACATGCGGCTCAATAAGCTTAATACCCTCGTAATTGCGATAGGTCATGAAATAGTAACATCCTAAAATCAGATAGGTTTTCTCAGAAAGAGTCTTTTCCTCCTCAAGAATAAAGAGAAGTCTCTGGTGAATCTCTTCGATTTCTCTGGACAGAAGGGTGATGTTATTGGGTATAGCCTGAAGAAAGGTAAGCTCATAGGTGATGTAGGGTGAAAGGAGTTCTGATAACTTTGTTTCCAGCGTATCCTTCTCGCTTTCGATGAGAGCCGATAAGGAGCTTATGCCGGACTGTATTTCACTCTCTACTTCAAAGGACTTGTCCCCGGACTCATCCTCAAGATCCAGCTCAGAGGAGATAATCTCTCCCGACGTATTGTACTCAACATCGGGATTTATGGGGTGAGACTCTTCCTTGTGGGGATGATTCTCCTGAACGTATGTACTGGAAGGAGAAGGATCGGAGTCATGGGTGTTGGATTCTCTGCTATCAAATGAATCCTGGTCAACTGATTCATGAGTCTCATTGGAATGAGGAGTGTAGCCGTTATCAGGCTTTTTTTCTAAACTCTCTTCAAAGGGCTGATCCAATAGGAGTTCTATTCCTGTGATGGGTATATATTCACCTTCAGGAGTGATTTCAAAGCTTTGGACGTCCCCTAATTCCTTTATCTTGCTGGTGAGATCAGATTCTTTTGTTTCCATAACAGGACCTTTCTACTATAGATGATCTTAAGTTTTCTTTAGCAAGTCTACAACAAATGGAATGAGAGGCTATGAGATTGTAAATGTCACTTATACAGAGGATTAGCTTTACTAATCTCATAGAAGAACTTTAATACAAATATTTATAGGCTTATAGAAAATAACAAATTATCCCCTAAAAGTTAACTATTTCAGCCATCTTGATGAAACCCTGAAAATCACAATGATAAATAGTCGTGATAAACTAATAAGTGACATGTTTGTCCAATTGCTTGTAGGGGCGACCCGTCGGGGTCGCCCCTACAAGCAATTATCACTACCTAATTACTCAATAGATAGAGGCTTTAACAAGTCTAACTAAAAAAAGAGAACAGACATCTGTTCCCTTTTTTCATTGTATCTATAGGTCATGCGTTCAGCAAGTCATTCGTCTTCACAATCTTTAATAGCTTAATAGAAGGAAACTTACCAGTTATCCACCGGGTCTCTTTCATCTTGATACTCTTCCCAAAATCGGCTGACTTCAGCTGTCAGATTGTCAAAGTAGATATAGTACCTTCCTCTCGATTCGAGGGGATCACATTTTATGAGAAACCCTTTAAACACAAGGCCTCGTCGATGGGAGAGGGTATAATCAAACTGATCGATCTGATCAGGAACATGGACATAAAGCCTCTTCCATCCAAGGAAATTGAGTTTACCCATCGGGATTAGTTTGACATCCCCATAAATATCTTCCACCATGATAAAAAGTCTATGGTTCTTTTGTCTCCCAGCCACCCAGACCTCAAAGGTTTTCACAAGACCTTCCAGCTTAATGGGTCGATAAGGATAGGTTGCAAACCAGTTATTCCCTCTTCTCTGAAAATCAACTCGAACACCTAACACAAACTTACGCTTATCGATGTATGTGGGGAAATAATCTTTTTGATAGGTTCCATCAGCCTTACGATACTTGGCGTTATCTCCCTTACGGGCCGTTTTGACTTCTTTGTGCTCCCCATCCTTGAGTCTAAGGGGACGTGGAACCCCTTTTTGACGTCTTGATGTGATCAGACCTTGATCGTTGGGCATGGCCGCGTACCACTCACCGGACTCTTCAAAAGTATCCACCACCACACGGTGGAGGGTTTTGGAACCTTCTTTTCCAATGAACTCTTCAGTGATAAAGCTGGTTCGCCCTTCCTCACCTTTCTTGTCGTCTTTTTGGGCATAGAGGACAGAGCCGACCACGACCCCAGCGACTAAGACCAGAATAACTAAGATTGTCTTTTTATTGCTTTTCATCATTCTCTCCTTATTTATTGTTACCGCCACCCGTTGCCGCCGAGTCGCCCCAGTAATTCTCGACAAACTGTAGCTCTTCACCAAAATAACTTGGCTCATAGGTGTCCGTGATTGCGTGCATATAGTCTAAATACATGTAAAACTCTGTGGGATCAGCATAAGGATCACTTATCACCTTGAATCTCATAAACTTTAAGGGCTGAGTGCTTGGGGTCATATGCTGTATTTGTCGTATAGCATTTGGTATAACTACCTTAATATTTCTCCATCCCTTGAAGTTCAATTTGGTAACGGGCAAAACAAATTCATTCCCTTTGTAGTCCTGGAAATGAGCTTCCATACTATAATCAAAGTTTCCGCCCCAAACATAGATTAACATCTGTTTGATCTTTCCCGTCATCCAGATAAAGTTTGGATGGATACCCTCTTTCCATTCCAGCCTCTTGGGACGATAGTTATCTTTTTCACCTTTAGCCACCAGACGCAACCATTTCTTTAATAAGTCTTTAGCCGGTCTAATATTATTAGGTTCCAGCACAAACCAGTTATACCCAGGAAAATCCCATTTCCCTCGGATAGCCAGGATTGTTTTTTCCCGTTCTTTAAGAGTTGTATTTTTTTGAACTCCGTCAGGTAAGAGTTCCTCTCTTAGGTAGGGAGGGTTGTCACCGGACGCTAACCACTTAATCCAGTTATTGGAGGGCTCACGCTCCCCTTTTTGATCCCCACGCCAGTTTTTAGCACGGAACCTGGAAAACTTGATGACCCAAGCCCCCTTTTCTTCAAACCCATCGACCGTCATGGTGATGATGTTTTCCAGAAGAACCTTTGAATAGGCCTTTGCAGACCAATCAATCATCAATACGGAGAGTATGACGATTGTGATGAATATCCGCATAAAACGCATGACCTCTAACTCCTTTTATGAAGATAATTAATTCATTATCTTGGAAATCCTTTAAGATATTGTCAGACTCTATCATCCTTACCGGTGGATAATTATAGTCTTCTGATTTGAACTATCGTCCCTAGGAGTTCTAAACTTAAAGTTTGATGGGATAAAATTAAAAATATATCTCCAGGAGGAGTTCTTACGATCATTAAAACAGAAAAATCATGAACAAAATATAAAGCCCTCAACTATTTGATAGCATGTGATATACAGATTTGCGACTCGTCTAATAGACACAAATTAAATAGTGACTCATGAATTGCTATTTACGAGACACTAATTTATTAGTTATGAATTATAAAATAGTTATAACGTTATTTCTAACAGTCTTGTGAAAATAAAAGTATTAGCTCTTTGGCCTGAGCCTTCTCGATATTTATTGATCATATGACCTTCTAATTTTGGTAGTGGTAAATATGGACTGATGCTTTCGTAGAGGCAAGCCTGTGTGTTTGCCCTAGAGAAAGATAGACACATTGGAAACTGTTGCATTAGTCTTTTTTTCCTAATTGTGAAAACACCA
>CAJXGR010000054.1 GCA_913053665.1 uncultured Spirochaetia bacterium | reverse complement strand
GGCCAACTCTCTTAAAGCGGCGCTATGTTTTTTCATTTTGCTGTAGACGATGGCTCTGGCGTTGTAGTAATAGCTATTGGAGGGGTTCAGAGAAATAGCGTGATTCAGGTCTTTTAGAGCCTTCTTATGTTGATTGATAAAGTTATAGCTGATTGCACGGGAAAAATAGAAGTCTTCATTATTGGGTTGGTTTTGGATGGCCTTTCCAAATAGCCTTACGGCCTTTCGATGCTGAGCTTTTTTCTGATAGTAGAGGCCTTTCTCGTAGTGCCTGTCTTTTGCGATAGACCTGAACAGGCCGGGTAATTTCTTTACTTTCCAAAAGTCTTTTTGGGTGGGTTCAAAGCTGTATTCTTCAAATATCTTTTCAGGAGATTGGCCGGGTAAAGGGCCAGGACTGCTGTAACCAGTAGTGATATAAAGATTTAAGATGATTAGAAAGGTGAGTCCATTCAGAATAACTTTTTTCATAAAATCCCCCTCCATGTTGATTTAAAAGTATTCAATGCTTAAGCCATATATGTGTATTTCACAGGGTCTCATCTTAACTTTCGGAGGATAGGAATAAAAGTTGAACATATCCCTAAGATTTAGTCATATTTTTTGAAAAAGTCTTGAACTTACAGGAACTTATTTCATTTTGATTGGAATGGGCTAAAGCGTGATCTTTTTTTTAGGGCAGTAAAATACTAATATTATATCATTTACATTGGTTTGAGTGGGTCCTGTTACAAATAGAGAGGATAATTTTTGAAAGAATCCATAGCTATTGTGGTGCTTTAGGTGATCGTGAGGGTTTAATCCAAGTGTGAGAGCATGATGATAAGTATCAGAATGGCAGAAAGCACCATTAGCAGGAGTTGGGCCGTCTGATCCGTCTGTACCAGCGAATAGGGCAAACCAATCTTCTTGATCTTTCATTTCGATGGCAAATGCAAGGGCACACTCTTGATTTCGGCCGCCTAGCCCGCTATTCACATCAATAGTCACGGTTGTCTCTCCGCCCGAAATAAACAAGACAGGCTGGTTGGATGAGGATTTTGATGATTTAATCCATTCCTTGATTTCATGGGCGATCTCTTTGGCAGCCTGTTTCGCCTCTCCTTTTATTGGGTACTTTAGCGGAACAACCTGATAGTCCAGCTTTTCCCCTTCCTCAAGCACGGCATTGACGATGGACTCATTGCTTGCCAGGAGGATAGTGTGGGAGTTTTTGGATAGAGGAGGATGAACACCTAATGGTTGATGATTTTTGTCTTCTAAATGCTGACGGATAGCTAATGGGGTTTTTGAATAAAGTTCATAGTGATGAATGATTTTTAAGGCATCCTGACAGGTGGCATCATTATGAATAGTAGGTCCAGAAGCGACATACGAGAGATCATTATCTAATACATCAGAGAGGATCAGCGACACAAGGGAAGCAGGATAGACAGCTTCTTCTAAACGTCCGCCTTTTACTGCTGATAGATGCTTTCTAATGGTATTGATTTCTCCAATACTAGCCCCGCAATTCAGCAGAAGTGAAGTCATGAGTTGTTTATCAGACAGGGTTATGCCCTCTGTACCCAATGCCATTAGGGCAGAGCCTCCCCCTGAAACACAGGCAATAACAAGATCCTCATGAGTGGCTTTATGAACCATAGAAAGAATCTTCTCTGCCGCAAGGCCGCTGTTCTCATCAGGAATAGGGTGACCAGCCTCGATTTGTTCAATGTATTTCAAGGACGTCACGTGATTATATTTGGTTACAAGACAGCCTTCTGTAATACGCTTATCCAGGAGTATCTCCAGCTCTTTTGCCATATAGGAAGAGGCTTTCCCAAATCCTGTAATGTAGATATTCTGAATCCCACGGATAGGGATTGAAAAGTCAGGAAAGGAAAGGATTTCCTTGTTCAGGTGGATAGTTGATGGGATTAGTGTTTTAGGTAAAACTGACTTGAGGGAAGAGAAGAAGAGTTGGGTGAGTCGTGATTTAGCTTCATCATGAGTCATAATGGATAGTATTTAGCTCATAATCTATTCATTTCTTTGCACTCAAGTTAGTTGAAGGAGTTCTTAATCTTCTCATACAGAGACTTGGGACGTGGGTTGACTTCTTCTCCACGGATTCGGGCGAATTCTTCGAGGAGTTCTTTTTGCTTTGGAGTCAGATCGACAGGGGTTTCTATAACCACTTTAACATGAAGGTCACCCTGACCATGACCGTGTAGAAAAGGAACACCATTTCCACGGACTCGGAAAATCTTATCTGTTTGAGTCCCAGAAGGCACTTTAAGTTTAATCTTTTTACTATTCAATGTTGGGACAAGTATTTCTGTCCCTAATGCCGCTTGGACTATAGTGAGGGGGATTTCACAGTACAGGTTATTGTCGTGCCGTTCAAAGAATTCATGGCGGCGAATATGGATGACAATGTATAAATCGCCAGACTCTCCTCCAAAGGTCCCTCCCTCGCCCTCTCCGGTTATTTTTATTTTTGTGCCTGTTTCCACACCGGGTCGTATTTTAATGGAAAGGGTCCTTCTTTTTTTAACGGTTCCACGGCCTTTACAGGTTCCACAGGGGTGAGTGATGATAATTCCTGAGCCACGGCACTGGTGACAGGTAGAGGAAAAGCTAAAAAAGCCTTGTGAGCGGGAGACCTGACCGCTACCGCCGCAGACAGAACAGGTCTCAGTCTTCGTTCCAGGCTTCACCCTTTCACCCTTGCAAGTCTCACAAGCTTCATCGCGGGGGATCTCTATGACTGTATCTTTTCCATAAACGGCATCTTCAAAGTTAATTTCCAAATCAAAGCGCAGGTCAGATCCCCGATGTCTTCGTGTGCGTGTGGATGTACGTCTCCCACTTGATCCAAAGAATCCTTCAAATAAATCCTCAAACCCTTCAAAGATATCGCTGAAACCTCCAAAGCCACCAGCCCCAGCACCCATTCCGCCGCCTGCAAAGGCGTCATGACCGAACTGGTCGTACTGGCCTTTTTTCTGAGGGTCACCCAGGACTTCGTAAGCCTCTGTGGCTTCCTTGAACTTATCTTCCGCTTCTTTGTTGTCTGGATTACGGTCAGGATGGTATTGGACCGCCAGTTTACGGTATGCTTTTTTGATCTCATCCTGGCTAGCGCTGCGGCTAATCCCAAGAACTTCGTAATAATCTCTTTTACCGGCCATTTTATACTAACCTTCTATTTTCCTTTATCATCATCAACGACTTCATAATCCGCATCAACCACTTTTTCATCTTGATGGTGGGAATGCTCACCCTGTCCTTTTTGAGCCCCTTCTGTCCCTTGGTTTTCCTGTTGCTTAGCGGCTTGCTCATAAACCACTTGTGATAACTTTTGGGCGGCTTGAGTTAATCGTTCTACAGAGGATTTCAAGTCTTCAATATTATCGGATTCGAGGGCTTTTTTAGTGCTTAAAACTTCTTTTTCAATCTCTTCTTTTTCGGCCTCACCGATCTTATCCCCATGTTCTGAGAGCATCTTTTCTGTCTGATAGACCAGATTGTCAGCGTTGTTCCGTAGTTCAGCCCGTTCTCGTTCTTTTTTGTCTTCATCGGCATTAAGATCAGCGTCTTTCACCATCCTGTCGATTTCTTCTTCTGAGAGACCGCTTGAAGCTTCAATTCGGATGCTCTGTTCTTTATTAGTCCCAAGATCTTTGGCTGAAACGTGGATGATTCCATTCGCGTCGATGTCAAAGACCACTTCAATTTGCGGAACACCCCTTGGGGCAGGTGGGAGGCCGACTAACTCAAAGTTCCCAATGAGTTTATTGTGGGCGGCGATTTCACGTTCTCCCTGGAAGACTTTAACGGAGACAGCCGGTTGATTGTCTGCGGCTGTAGAGAAAACCTGACTTTTCTTTGTAGGAACAGTAGTATTTCGTTCAATGAGTTTAGTCATGACTCCTCCCAGGGTTTCGATCCCAAGAGATAATGGAGTGACGTCCAGAAGAAGTATATCTTTAACATCGCCAGCTAAAACACCTCCCTGAATAGCGGCTCCCATAGCCACGACTTCATCAGGATTCACCCCTTTGTGGGGTTCTTTTCCAAAGATTTCCTTGACCAGAGACTGAACCAATGGCATTCGTGTGGACCCCCCCACCAGGATGATCTCATCGATTTCTGAAGCTTTGAGACCGGAGTCTTTTATTGCGTTCTCGCAGGGAATGCGGGTTTTTTCAATAAGATTACCAATGAGTTGCTCCAGCTTTGAGCGACTGAGAGTCATATTCAAATGCTTGGGCCCTGAGGAATCGGCTGTAATAAAGGGTAAATTAATGTCGGTTGTTTGTGAGCCTGAGAGTTCCTTTTTTGCTTTTTCGCTTTCTTCTTTCAGTCTTTGGAGGGCCATTTTATCTTGACTCAGATCGATGCCGCTTTCTTTTTTAAACTCTGTCACAAGCCACTCAATAATCTTTTGGTCTAGATCGTCACCCCCCAAATGGGTGTCCCCATTGGTACTTTTAACTTCAAAGACCCCGTCACCCAATTCTAAAATGGTGATGTCAAAGGTTCCACCGCCCAGATCATAGACGGCAATCTTCTCATTTTTCTTTTTATCTAATCCATAAGCCAGTGCGGCAGCAGTAGGCTCGTTAACAATACGTTTTACGTCTAAACCAGCGATCTTGCCGGCATCTTTTGTGGCCTGGCGTTGGGCATCATTGAAGTAGGCAGGGACCGTGATAACAGCTTCTGTTATTGTAGTGCCAAGATAGTCTTCAGCAGTCTGTTTCATCTTTTGGAGGATACGAGCCGAGATTTCAGGAGGAGAGAATTCACCTTCCTGGACTTTAATTTTGACGGCATCATTAGAGCCACTTACGATTTGATACCCCACCATATGAGCCTCGTTAGAGACTTCTGAGTGACGCCGACCCATAAACCGCTTTACAGAGCGGACAGTATTATCGGGGTTTGTAACGGCCTGATTTTTGGCGGCCTGACCCACCAGACGGTCACCCTTCTGAGTGAAGGCCACAATGGAAGGAGTTGTACGAGCTCCTTCTGAATTGGGTATAACAGTTGGATCCCCGCCTTCCATAACGGCTACGCATGAATTGGTTGTTCCTAAGTCAATTCCAATGATCTTGCCCATAACTCACTGCTCCTTAAACAGTAAAAAGATAAATGAAATACTCCAGTTACCGGGATTTCACTTGATCCATTTCGTACTCAATAGATTTTAATATGCCTGATAGTTTCTCTTTTTTAGAGTCGTCCTGTTGAATGATATCTTTTAGAAGATATTCGTTTTGTATCTTTTGATACGCGTCAGAAATGAATTGTTTATCATCGGTATCTTCAATTTTCTCTAAGATCTGACCTTCAAAATCGTTAGCTGATATGGTTTTGGGAATAGGTCGGTTACTATTCGGAGTCTCTTGTTCGCTCACTTTTCCTTTGGCTACAACAACCTTTGCGTGTCGAATCACTTTCGTGTTGAGGGTATAACCCTTTTGCCATTCATTAATAACAGTATCAACCTTGTATTTTGTAATAGACTCATCGATTTGTAGTGCTTCGTGGAGATTCGGATCGAATTCCTGCCCCAGGGATTCAATGGCCTGAACACCATGATTTTCAAGGAGTTTTTTAATCTGTTTCTCAATGAGAATAATCCCATCGTAAAGGGTGGAACTTTTTGCGTCCTCATTGGATGAGTCAATGGCTTTCTCGAAATTGTCGACGATAGTGAGTAATTCTTCCATGATCTTTTGATTGGCAGATTTTTGAAACTCTTCCTTCTCACGAAGAGTCCGCTTTCTGTAATTGTCAAATTCAGCCTGTCTTCTTTTGAGTAAATCCTCATATTCCAGGATTTTATCATTATACGCCTTGATTTGTTTTTCCTGCTCCTCAACTTTCATTTGGAGGGGGGAAAGCTCTTCATCCGAGTTTTCATCACCAGGTTTATTACCCTTGTCATGATCTTCAGTTAATAGTTCAGAATCCTGGGATTGGAAAATCTCAAGGACTGCATTCATCCTTGATTTATCACGGATCGATTTATTGGACAAGGTGTAGTCCGTTTTGTTTTTTTGATAGGCTTTTTGGATGATCTTTTTTTCATCTCCATTTAATGGAGTAATAAATTGTTCAAAATCATCTATAGCAATTTTTTCAGGCAAAGTCATAGGTTAAATCCTTTTGAAACCAATGGAATAAGAATGATATTTAGTGATCGTAACACTAAAAGGTCATTTTATATATTTAAGATATTAATTCGTTTTATTTATTGTTATTTAATGAATTTCGGATGGTGAGTGTTTGCAAATATTATCCTGTCAATTCCTCTATTTGATGATAGTATTAATAATAAGAATTGTTTTATTCGTCAATAGTCTAAACAATTTTAATGAGAGTAACTTTCTTTTTGATCACCAAGTGATACAGTGTATCGAAATACGAAGTCTATTAAATTGTTAAAACATTTGACAATATCCTGCTTCGTTAATACTTTAGTCTATAGATTCTAACAATAAGATGATTATTTATCTTTTAGGATATGTAATATAACGTTAGACAGGAGTTTAGTATGAGAAAGTGGATGATTATATTCATTAATATGGTGTTGATCAAGTCTCTAATGGCTTTAAGCCCTGTAGAACACTCGAGAGACTATGTGAAGGATGTTCTGAAGAAGATCAGTGTGGGAGATCGTGACGTTTTAAAGGCTATCACCTACCCTGATCTCGAATACGTACTGGACTATAGTCGTGGTATAGGGGGAGTTGTCCACTTGGGGAAGCGAAATAAAGCGGTCAACTCAGCCTTGAAGGGATTGTCTAACAAAGATCCCAGGGTCCGTCTGATATGCATAGAGATTTTAAGATTAAGTAGGCCGGATCGCTTGATGGAACCAGAGGCCAAGCTAGCCTATGAGAGAGAAACAGTTTATCTCCTTGGAAGAAATAAAGATAAACCACTTAAATACACTGATTACTATAGTTATCGCAATCTTTTTGGGAAAAAATCCAGGAGAAGTATGCTGGAAGAGACTACTAAACTCTATCATTTCGTCTTGAGGGATAAATATGTTTATTGGCTCCTGGAAAAAGACAGCAATTTACTGAGCTACATCAAAAAAGAGGACTTTTTTATCCTGTCTCGGCGGATAGCCTTTGAAAAAAGAGAGACGATACCCCTTCAATCGGTGGGTCAGAAGAAGTTTTTCAAGCCTGAAAACCTGTGGATCATTATCAAAGGTCTTGACAACCCCAATATTATGGTTAAGCAAGGCTGTGCCAGATATCTAATCAATTACTACAATTCAAATGCTTATCAGATCGATCCCCACATGAGAAATCAAGTTCTAAAAGCTTTAAAAAAAGCCTGGGATGATGATATTATTGCCAAGCCCAGACTGATCAAGCTAAGAAGAAGATAGTCAGACATCATAACCGAAAACCTGGAGAGCGTATTCCACACGACCAAAAGGAGCACTGACCTGAGCTCCCTGTATCACGCTTTTGAGGTCTATCAGGGTTTCGTGGGCGATCTGAATACCTGTTTCACGGGCGGTTTCTTTATCAGGAGCCTCTTTCATCCGTTTCATAATCCTGTCCGGGACGTTCACGCCTGGGACTTCATTATTCATAAACTCAGCGTTACGATAGCTGACTAGAGGCCATATTCCAGCTACAATGGGGATATTGAGTCCTTTAATTCTGTCCAGAAAGTGAAGGAGCACTTCAGTATCAAAAACAGGTTGTGTGATGGCATACTCAGCCCCAGCCTCCACCTTTTTATGGAATCTCTCTATCTCAAGATCCAGATCCACAGCACCAGGATCCACCCCTACACCCACATAAAATCCACAGGGACTACCGATAGGCTTCTTAATAATGTCCAAACCATGATTGAAGTTGTTCACCAATTGGGTTAAGCCGATAGAGTCAAGGTCAAAGACGGCAGTAGCATCAGGGTATTCGCCCATTTTGGGTGGATCGCCCGTAATGATTAATATATTGTGCAAACCCGACGCGTAGGCCCCCAAAAGATCGGACTGCATTCCGAGGATATTACGGTCCCTGCAGGTATAGTGCATGATTGTCTCAATATCAACCTCTCGTTCTATGATCTGAGCTAACATCATAGCACTCATTCTCGATGAAGCCCTGGGCCCATCCGGGATATTAATAGCATCCACACCCTTTTCCTGGAGTAGGTGGGCGCTTTTGAGTACTTTACCAGGATCACAGCCTCTGGGTGGGGTAATCTCAACGCTAGTCACAAACTCCTTGTTATGAATCTTTTTTGCAAATCGGGATTTCTTTTCTGGTGCAATTAAAGTGACCTCGGGTGTTTCTTCTTCGTAGTTGACAACTTCAATATGGGCTTTTTGAGGAGCCGCAGAGCGGACTGAGTCTTTCATTTGCCTGATATGATCCGGTGTGGTGCCGCAACACCCACCGACTATACGAACACCTAGTTTAATAAACTTTCGGGTATAGCTTGAGAAATACTCTGGAGTGCTCAAGTAGATATGACGTCCGTCTAAAACTTTGGGTAGACCAGCATTGGGCTGAGCAATCACTGGTTTATGAGTGACCTTGATAATTTTCTCCAAACCTTCTAAAAGTCCCTGTGGGCCACTGCTACAGTTAATCCCGATCACATCGGCTCCCCCACGGTCTAGCTCTATTGCAAACTTGTCTGGAGTCTCTCCAGCTATGGTTGAGCCGTCATTGGCGATGGTCATTTGGGCTACAATGGGCAGGGAGGTGATTTGACGGATGGTCTTCACGGCAATAAGGGCCTCATGAAGGTATGAAAAGGTCTCAAGGATCAGGAAATCTGCTCCAGCCTCCTCCAGGTATTGGGCTTGCTCAGAAAAGGCTTTCTGGGCGTCCTGTTCCTTGATTATGCCATAAGGCTCAATGGTGACGCTTAAAGGGCCGATAGAACCAGCCACAAAGAGATCGCCTTTCGCTATTTCTTTGGCTAGACGGACTCCTTCAAAGTTGATATCCTTGATTTTGCTTTCCAGGCCATAGGATTTAAGGCGAAAATAGTTCGCACCAAATGTATTGGTGGTCAAGAAGTCGGCTCCAGCGGCTTTATAGTCTTTGTGAATATCTTTGACCAGGGAAGGATTTGTAAGGTTCACTTCATCGAAGTTGCGATTGATGAAAATCCCTTTGTTATAAAGCATCGTAGCGATGGCTCCATCGCCCAGAATGATTTGGTTTTTTAGGGTGTCTAAAAAGTTTGTCAAGTTTTATCCCTCTGTCATTAAAGAAAGTACAATATTGCAAGGACTATTGAATGCATGTAAATCTATTGAAATGAAATAATAAAGTCAAACTAATTTCGTATGGAACTTCAAAATAAGAGATCTATAAAAAACCGGATCATTGATCTAGTGGGATTGTTGAAAAAGAGGATAGGGTAGGAATCATAGGATTTTTTTAAGACTTTTTAGTTGATTTATAGCATTAGATTCAGTATCTTTTGACAATCTTTGTTTGGGTGGTCTAATTGTTAACATTAGGGAACCAGGAAAAAAGAGGGTCAAAGCTTGTATCAGGCAAGGAAAATATTCTCTACATTCTAAAGCGTTATCTTCAGAACGAGAAATTATACTTAAAAAATTACTCTAAAAAAGTGCCTGCCAAAGTTGAGATTCTTGAAAACAATCAACTAAGAATCTTTTTACCCGTTGATTACAAGATTGAAGGGAATGTTGTGCTCTATAGTGTGGTCAATAAATATATAGAGTTTGAGTTCAATTATATCAAGCCCTTAAAGATCGGAAGCCATCTTTTTGAACCTTCAAAAGCATTGATCGCGACTTCTTCCAGAAAAGACACGCGATATGATGTTCTGGACGAATCAATAAAGGTCACTAAAATCCAGATCCTTCCAAATGCTGATGATATCATGTACGCATCCACTTCAGGGGTCTCTTTGGACGTCATTTTCAACGAATATGAGAGACGTCTGTTAGAGTTTTACCCAAAAGTTGAAATCGCCGTTTTTCATGACAATGATGAGCTTATCAAAATTGTCAATCAGACGCAGAAAATGCTAGCGTTAAAAGATTGTCGGGAGAAAATTGGGTATTATCCCGATAGTGATGAACTTGTCCATCTAGGGATTGCTTTGAACGATAGAATTGATAGGATGATGGATTCCTTTGAGGGTCAACATATTCGCTCCCTTTTTATATACCCTGTTCTCTTTCACAGATTGGACAAAAGAGATGTTTCATTCGCCTACATTAAAATCTGGTCTGAAGGAGAGTTAATTGACGATGAATCCATTTTAACTCACCTGAATTACACAGCTCATGAACTCAGAAATAAGATCAGGCAAGCTTTGGTGGCAGTTTATAGAATTGAACAAAGGGTGATAGACATTTCAAAAGGAGGGATCAAGCTATTGGTTGACTCAGAGGAACTGAAAGATTCTCTTTTTGTTAATGACGATTTGGTTTTGGATCTCACGTTTGATTTCCCTGATTATGACTCGAAACCCATTATCTTTAAATCAAGACTGATCAGCTCATTCGAAGGGAAGGATGGCGATCGACAAATGGGTATTGCCTTTTCAGGAAGTGAAGATAAAGGATATGAAAGGCTGGATGAATATCTTGAACTATGGATAGAGAGAAATGAGAATGTGGAAAGCACTACTGAATAAAGAAACTATAAGACCTTAGGAAGGCAAATACTTTCCTGTAAAGGTATTCATGGAAAAAACTTTTTGCTTGCTTTCCCTAAAAAAAAACAGTATCTTTTAGCATTCACAATGGAATCTGTGAAATAAAGACTCGCGTTATAGATAGATGAATTATAAAGACGATTCAGATGAACGAAATGGCTTAAAATTAATCGAATAAAAGGAATGATTATTTATGATAGGCATGACAGATTTAATAGTAACGACTACAAGTCGTATGCTCATTGAAGATTGTGTAAAAGCTTATAGGCCTAATAGTGTGATGACCAGCATTCAAAAGAATGATTTTAGTATTACCATCTCATTTCCTACAGATATCCACAACGAAGAAAAGGAAGGGGTCTTTGAGACACTTATTGAAAAGATCCTCCACCTTAGAGACCCATCGGACCGCATTATGGAGACTAAAATTGAAGTTCGTTATCTCCAGCAAGCAAGTAAAGAATATTTGTTCTGTAAGGGTGAGTTGATTCGTTATCGAGGATTTGTAGATACCGATAACCCTGTTCCAATGGTGACTAAACTCCTCATCGATTTAAGTAGATAACCATCCATTTTACTGTCATTACAAAAATTGAAACAAAATCATACTATTTTTTATCACCCAAAACTACCCAATAAAAAATGTTTGACAATTTAGACGAATATGATATATTTATGGGCGGAAGGATGTCCGAGCGGTTTAAGGAGGCGGTCTTGAAAACCGTTGTGGCAAACCCACCGTGGGTTCGAATCCCACTCCTTCCGATGGAGAGGTGCTGGAGTGGTCGATCAGGGCTGCCTGCTAAGCAGTTGTGCCTTCGGGTACCGAGGGTTCGAATCCCTCCCTCTCCGAAATCATTTATAAGACAGGGGATGACTTGAACGAAACCATCTTCTCCCTTTTGGGATACGTCCCAATCATTGGCTGGATGATCCCCTTATACTTGGATACCGGGAGTGATCTTTCTCAATTCCATGGAAGACAGGGATTTATCATAAACCTTACGTTTTTAATCCTTTTAGGAGTCTGGTGGGTCTTACAAAACTTTGTGCCAACATCCCATAAATATCTGGAGAATTATTTATTATATGGGGTGATTGGATTTTATGGGGTTTTATTGATATGGGGTGTATTAACTATATTCTTTAAAGCTATTTACATTCCCTATATTGAAGAAAAGGCCAATAGCTTAAAACTATAATGATTGATTTCTTAATAATTTGTGCCTATAGCTCAGCTGGATAGAGCGTTGGATTGCGGTTCCAGAGGTCAGAGGTTCGAACCCTCTTAGGCACACACTGCTTAAAGATAGCCAGAAGCATGAACTTTTCATACTCCTGGCTATAATTAACTACCTAAGAAAGAATATAACACCAAAAAAGACAGCGGTTAAAATGAAACCACTTGTGATCACACCTTTGACTTTCTCAATAGGTGCAGTCGTCACTCCCTTTGTTGCGACCAAAGCATTGATTTCTACGAGCAGAACAATAGCTCCAGCAACAATATACCAAATGACTGGATCCTTTGGAGCCAATGTTAGATTTCTTGCGGCTCCCATGAAGAAAAGCATCGGGATCGATAACAGGGTGTTGGTGCGTGAGGCTAGAAAAGCTCTACGGGCACGAGCCGCTAAGCCATCCACCTTTTGACCGTTTGCGGCGGCAATCGCCAGTTTTTGGGCTGGCCAAATCACAAACCATACATTGGCCCACATAAATGTTCCCATCAGGGCACCAATTAATATTAAAACGGACCAACCTGTTGTAAAGGTTTCCCCATGGCTCATTTTGTAGCCTATCATAGACCAACCCGTTATGATAGTAAACATGGCCCCCCATCGGAACCACCATAAGGCTCGTGGGACAAGCTTTTGAGTGGCGGCTGTCTTAACTTCTGGGGTTGTTTCAGCGAAAAACGCTCCCTGAATGAAGTTGAAGTAATATAGAACACCAATCCAAGTGATTCCCGCTAAGAAATGAAACCACTTGAGTAGGAAATAAACAAGATTACCAATTTCTGGCATAATTCCTCCTATACTTTAAGGTTAAATTAGTAGACGTTATAGACCAATTTAGTCCATTACTATGCAAAGAAACTCCATTATGAGTTCTATTACATGGCCAATGATAATATTTTTGGCTTTAAAGTCAACTGCGTTTTTAGCAATATTTTTTTTAATGATAGTTTTGGCTAATCTCACGTGAGTTTGGCAAGATTTAATCACAAATGACACGAATATATACCAAACAAATTATGAATTGTCAGTATAGTCAGTTGTAGGGGCTGGGTCACCCATCCCCTACAACTGACATTTCAAAATCGGTTGAGTA
>CAJXGR010000053.1 GCA_913053665.1 uncultured Spirochaetia bacterium | reverse complement strand
TGCCGCCCACCAGCAAATCACTCAGGAATGGTGGGAGACAGTACGTCCAAAGGTTCGATGTTTGATCTCACCCTTTGTGATCCAGGAAGTGAGTCGTGGTGATCATCAGGCTTCCCAAAAACGTTTAGAAAGGATCGATCAATTTCCTGTACTGGCCTTGAATGAGGAGATAAAAAAGCTAGCGGATAAGTATTTTAGAGAAATACAAATACCTGATAACGCTCGAATTGACGCTTTCCACCTTGCCTCTGCTGCATGGTACAGAATAGATTATCTTATTTCCTGGAATTGCAAGCATATAGCCAGTGCACGTGTACGGAGAATGTTAGAAGCCATTAATAAAGAAATCAAAGTCCATACTCCGATGACTTGTACACCAGAAGAACTGATGGAGGTTTGAATGAGAGAAGATCCTATTGTAGAAGAAGTGCGCAGGATACGGTTTCAAATTGAAAAGGAGTGCAACAATGACATAGAGGAGATTTACCAAAAAGCACTTGAACTACAAAAATCACATACTCAAAAACTTGTTATCAAGCCTTTCCTCTCTGACAGAGCTGTTTATTGACATTTTCTATTCTAAAACTTATCAGTTATAGTGAAACTATGAAACTAATGATTATAGGACTCGGTGGATTCTTGGGAGCCATCATGAGGTACTCCCTAAGCGGTTTGGCACAGAATTACGCCATAAAAGTCTCATCCACCCTATTCCCCGTGGGGACGTTATTCGTCAACATTGTAGGATGCCTGCTTTTGGGCTTTTTCAGCAGTCTATTGCTGGAGCGGCAGGTGAACCCGGATTATAGATTCCTCATCAACATAGGCTTTTTGGGGGCTTTCACCACCTTCTCCACGTTCAGCCTGGAAACCCTCCAACTTATTGAGAACAAACAGTATCTACAAGGTCTTTTAAATATCCTTATAAGTTGTATCATTGGTCTATACGCTATTTGGCAAGGCAAAGCACTTTATAAGCTGATTTGGGGATAGTTAAGTGAAAATAGCAGGTCTAGGAGAACTTCTCAGAGTGTTTGTGGGGGACACGGATCAATATCACGGCCAGGGGATCCATGAGGTTATATTACTAAAAGCCAGAGAGTTAGGGATCGCCGGAGTCTCCATATTCAAGGGAATTGAAGGCTATGGTGCCACAAGCCGGATTCATACAGCAAAAATCCTTCGATTGAGTGAAAATCTCCCTGTGGTTATAGAAATCGTGGATACGGTGGAACGTATAACCTTGATCCAAAAGGAAATTGAAGATATTTTTGAAGAGAGTTCCTGTGGGGGACTGATCACAAAGGAAAAGGTGTCTATCATTAAATATGTGCCAGGCAAAAGCTAGAAACTATTTCCCCTATATCCTTCTTCCCATTTCATGCTTCCTGCTGACTTTCCTGGACCCTTTGAGTCTATATCCTTCTATCACAAAGCATAAAAAAGAAATATACACATTGCGATCTACTCTAAAAAAGGCTATTACAAAGTCTAAGGTCTTTAAGACCATGTTCAGGGAGGCTGAAACAAAGGTTAAGGATCGATTAAAGGTGCTAAGGAAGACTCAAAAGGAAATACCCATACGTGAGTCCACTAAATACGGCTATCAGTTTAGCTATTACGAGAATGATATTGTCTTATATGAGTCTGAAAAAGGAATAGGCCTTAAGATCAGATCAGAGGAGCGTCTGTTTAAAAGTAAAAATAGTGTGAGTTATACTCTGGAAGGTCATTATAAATATAAAAGGTTCAAATCAAAAGAAGGAGAGTGGATCTATCAAATCCTCACGCCTGAATATGCCTTCTGGAAAAAGGATAACATGTATGGTTTTAAGAAAACTACGTCTGACGGTAATATTATCTACAAGTACTATGCCAAAACAAAGGGTAGAAAGGTCCTACGCCATAAGGTAACCCTGTCATCCAAGGCTAACTACACTATTGACAATGAAAAAGAAGACAGTCGATACTTCTATCACTTTAAGGATCAGCAATTGATCATTGTAAGAAAGGGTTGGTCCATCACCTATAAATACTCCAAAACCCTGGGCTACACCTGTTGGACAGATGGAAACATCTCTCTCAGCCCGGCACTTGCTAAAATCATATACAATCGTGATACTGCTGAAAGACAGAAATACGTTAAAGATATACTCTTGGATTGGCCAGACACTCTATTTAGCCAATATCTAAAGCTACTTGTCATGAATAAAGCTAATCTCAGTAAGCCACAGGATGTTTATCTAACTCTCATCAACTATACTCGCAGGCAATATGGTTTAAGCCCCCTTAAAGTAAGTTCTACACTAAACAAGATATGTACTCTCCACGGGAAATACCTTTTAAGGCACAAACCCAGGAATATGCATCTCCAGGATCGTAGGAAGAAAGGGTATTTCGGTAAAACTCCCTTCCAAAGAAGAAAGAAGTTCAAGTACCCGTATCGTGTGTCTGAAAGGATTCTTTTCGGTGATAATCCCATTAGAAGCTTTATCAAAGTCCGTCGCTTTCGATGGAAGTACGAAATCCTTGATCCACGAGCCATTGACTTTGGACTCGCCCGGTGTGATTGCAGGAAAGTAGGGGTCAATGGAGGTTTTAGCGTTATAATGATTGGCCGGAAGGATTCAATTCCCCGTACGAAACCCAAAATACTGATCTACCCAGGTCTTAAGCAAAAGCGTATTCCTCCCACCACCCTGTTAACGTCTATTGAAGAGCTAAAATCCTTTTGCCAGCGTCCCATTATTAAGTGGATTTCTGAAGGCCACTTTTTGGGGGCTGTATTTATATATGACGCAAATATCCACTTAAAGCAAGTACAGGTCAAAGTCAAGAACAGATCTATCCGTATAAAGCAGAGTCAAACAAGAGGAGGGATTACATCCATCTCAACAGAGCGTTCCTTAATACCCGGTGAGATTTATACGGTGATCATACCCTATCAGTACAAGGGAAAGAAGAAGATGTTGAAGGCGGTTTTCACAATGGATTCACCTTATTATCTATATTCCCCCTTCTAATACCCTGTAGGGGCGGGTTTAAAACCCGCCCCTACAGGGTATTAGTTATTAATAAATGATCTAACAGGGAGACTAAATATCAATGCCTACTCGTGCAAGCAATCCCGTATCGTAGTAGTGTTTTTCTTTTTTGACTCTTGTGATCAGGTCGGCCGCTTCTGTTAAGTCTTCCCAGACCATGTGGCCTGAAAAGACCAATTCGCATCGCCTGTTTTCATTGTACAGATCAACGATAGACATGACCTCTTCTTTGCTGATCATTTTGTAGGCCACGGCGGCGAGGATTTCATCAAGAATCAATAGATCCTGCTCCCCCGACTGGATGAGTGATCGCGTAATGTCCAAAGCTCTTTCGGCTTCCTTTCTATCCTCTTCCAGCACGCCAAAACGGAATGTGCCATCGTCCATCATACGCTCACAACCGGTAGGTATAATCTGGCACCCTTCAATCCCTCTAAGAATATTACGCTCAGAGTAGTGGGCTTTGTCTTCTTTGTGTCCCTTGTCGAAGTAGAGAATAACAACCTTGAGACCAGCTCCTAAAGCACGTACTGCTAATCCCGTGCAAGCCGTCGTCTTTCCCTTACCATTCCCGTAGTATATGTGTAGTTTATGATCCATTCAGTGAATCCTTGTTTTATAGAGACGTAATCATTGTCTTCATCAAGTTTTATCGACTTTTGGGCCCCTCTCATAGTCTTTAACCCTCGTGATAAAACTTTCTGGAAGTGGCAGGGGCCTTCGTGCTTGATAGTCAAAGGATGCCTGAACCGAATAGCCGGTGGCAATCAGTACTTGATCTTTCTCACGGATCATTTGATAATCCATAGTAAAACGTACTTTCTTAATGTCACGGATCCTTGCATAGATCCTCAATATATCCTTATAAAAGGCCTCTCCCTTAAACTGACAGTACAATTCAGTAAGTATAACCCCGAGACCATCACCTATATCCATCTCTGAGAAACCAAATCGATCGAGATACTGGATTCGGGCTTCATGAAAATACTGGATGAAAGCGTCATTCCCAAGATGAGCCCCATAATTTATATCCTGAATACGGACAGTTAGAAGGGTGGAAAAACGATAGGGCGTTTGATTTGTCATATTTCCTTGCAAAGGACTACTTTTCAACCTGTTGGACTTTGTTCCCTTCTTTAACTAGTACCATATAGGTTTTGCCATCCAGACTATAAAACTCAGTGGCCTCATCCTGTGATTTAAGGGTTCCTTTGGTTTTAAGCTCTTCATAAGTCACAATCGGCCTCCTATCATAAGATTAAACACCATGGCAATAGAAATTTAGTAAAGGAGTCTCTTAAAATCAAGGAAGAAAATAATTTTTGGAATAGGACATCATGAATCGTTTTGCTTATCTTTAAGGTAAAATAGCCTATGAATTGCGTTAAAGATTATGGAATATATAGAATACAGCAGAAATTGGGATAATATCTTCAGCATGCCGGTAGAGGCCTTAGAAAAGATGGATCTTGAGAAGATGGATGAAGAAGACTTAGACGCCCTTAGCATCCGACTTAAACGATTGGGAGAAGATCACTTGGTGTTAACCGTCCATGAAGCTATGCTGAACAGCAGTAAAGACAATCCCGCTGTGGAATACACCAATCTCTTTGAGAAGGTGATCATCCACTGGATGGGCGAAAAGGTGTACTCAAAGGCATCGGATCTTTTAGAGAACTATCTGATCTTTGATGAGAAAAAACGTGACGGCTATCGAAACCACTTTATCCGACGGAATCTGGGCATATGTTATATCTTTATGGATCAGGCTGAAAGAGGTCAGAAGATCATTGATGATCTGATAGCTGAGGCTCCAGGGGATTTGTGGACTTACCATGACATAGCCATTGAGTATTACTTTGCTGAAAGCTTCAGTGAGGCTTATGATTACCTCAAAATGGGTAGGGATGAGGCGAAGAGGTCGGATAATGACACGTGGTTTAAGATCTTTGAAGAGCGGATGGTCTTTGTGGAAAAGAAGAAATCATGATTCTATTACTACCTGTAGGGGGATACAGAAACTGTCGCATTAGTCTTTTTCACCTACTTGTGACAATATTAATTTACTATATAACAACATTTTGTAGGAGTGGGTTTGAAACCCGCCTCTACAAAATGTTGTTAATTCGACAGATTCCATGAGGAGATCCCAAAAACCTTAAGAAGACGGACAAGGCGTTTTAACAAACTTGTACCCAATCATAGCCGTCGGATCCACCCTCTACAAAGGGGAAACCAATGAAGACCTTATTACTGATTGTCCAGTTGATAGTTATAATGGCTACGATCACTTGTGAAAGAAGTGAAAAGCGGAGGGATACGGGAATTGCAGAGGGTATCGAGAAAGCGTATCAGATGTCTCAATCAAGTGATACGCCTGAATCATCCAAAAACGCCAATTCGACGGATCAATCAAAAAGTCCAAAGGATAAGGCAAACACCGATCAGAGCGTAGAAAATAATAGAGAACGATACCGTATCACTGCCTCCACCTTAATCTTAAGGGACAAGCCTACAAGAGCCTCTAAGATCATCACAAGAATCTTTCGCCATGATTCTGTGTCCCTCATTGAGGAAACGTCTGTTATTGAAACTATTGAGGGGAAGAAAGCTCACTGGTTCAAGGTTCAGATATATGATGGGACCGAAGGTTACGTCTTTGCCGCTTTTTTGGAGAAGGTTTATAAGAATCAGACGTCTGAATCTAACACTTGGGATATTTATCAATGGTATATCATTGAGAATCACGTTCGTATTCGTGAGGAACCAAATGTAAAAGCTAAAATAACAAGGGTTTGTAAAGCCGGAGACTCCTTCCATATTCTTCAACGTACCTTCAAAAGGGTGCAAATAGGTGAATACAAAGATTACTGGTATAAAATGAGTTTTGGTTGGGTGTATGGAGCCTTTATCACAAAGGATATCACCAGGATCAAACTCCCCTATATCAAGGCTATACCCAAATCTTATGAGTCATTGATTGGAGAGTATTTGTATATGGAAGATCCATGGGCTGAGCACTGCGTTACAAACATGTATTTAACCCATCGAACTATTGAGTTCACCCATATAGAAGGTACAGACGTCTATTATATTATTGACTTGAAGAAACTTGCAAAACATAAATATAAAATTAAAACCAAGTTTTTGCCCATCATTGATTCAAAATATAACGATAAAGAGAAAAATCATGACTTCCTAATCAGCTTTGAGCCAAAAATGAAAAGGATTATAGTAGGCGGTCAACCCCTCTATCAGGATTTTAAAGTCCCAAAAATATATGAACACCTAATAGGTTCTGATTGGCAAGGAAGTGGGTGGAAAATCTCTTTAAGGAATTATCGAATAATCCTTGATAAAGGCCATAGTAGCCAGCAATACGGCATAACGGGCGTGAAAGAACTGTCTGAAAGGGTCATACAAATTGAGACTGTTTATATAGATACTGGTAAAGAAAAGGATTACGATAATGTGATCAAGTTCATAATGACTGTTGCAAAAGGCAGTCATAAAATAGAAATAGAGGGTTCTCCTCTTGGGAACAAGGTCTTGACGATGGAAAAGGTAAAACAACCTGCTGATCCCATCAGAAGATAAATGACCTATTCTATGAACTCAGATTATCCAGCTTAAAGAGGTCAATGGCGTTCTGACAAGTCGCTTTACTCAAGTCATTCAATGAAACGCTTTTTAGTTCAGCCACACACTCGGCTGTGTGGACAAGGAGACCCGGATGATTCTTCTTCCCACGGTGGGGGACAGGCGTAAGGTAGGGAGCGTCCGTTTCTAATAATAATCGGTCGAGTGGAACAGCCCTACAGCTCTCTCTGAGGCTATCTGCCTTTTTGTACGTGACATTACCGGCAAAGGATATGTAGAAACCTAAATCCATAAACCTTCTTGCATAATCCGCATTCCCTCCATAGCAGTGCATCACCCCTCCATCCAGTGGATTTTCTTCCTTCAGGATAGTATAAACATCCTCATAAGCGTCTCTCGCATGGATCACGAGGGGTAGGTGACAGGTTTTTGCGAGTCTCACCTGGTCACGAAATAAGGTCTTTTGGAGATCGGGGCTTCCATAATTCCGATAATAGTCCAATCCACACTCGCCCAAGGCGATGGCGATTCCCTCATCGACCTGTTCTATCAATGCTTTTATCAGCCTATTATCATAATCCTCAGCGTGTGAGGGGTATAAGCCACAGGTGCAGAAAACTTTATCCGGATTGTTTAAGGCTAGGGTTTTTCCACTAAAGTAGGACGGGATATCTGTCGAGATGGTTATGACGGCTTTTATATTTTGATCATTTAACCTGTCCACCAACTCTTGTTGATGAATGGGTTCCTTTTCGATGATGTCAAGGTGGGTATGAGAGTCGATCCAAATATCCATATTTATTAGTGTTAAAAAATATCTAAAGGGTCAAGTGGAAGACTTCATTTAAAAATGTTTTTTTTCTTGACCGATTTCCCATGTTATATTATATTTGCACTAATAATTTTTTAATCTATAAGCTGAGGACTCTGTTGTGAAGAATGCAAATTATGGGGCATCATATAATTACAAAAAGAAAAGTACTTTTAAGATAAAGTTGGAGAACTTCTTTAGAGCTATCCGCCAAAAAGGTCGTGAAAACCTCACCGTCATGTTTATCCCACACTCTGAAACAAAGATCATGAACTTCCAGATCTCTTATGCCGCCTTGATATTTGCTATTTTTATCATTGGTTCGATCACAGTCGGCGGCTTATACCTCATTACCGAAAGAAACTCCATGGAAACCAAGAATGAGAAGATCAGCAAAGATCTTTTAACGGTCCATTCCTATGCTGAAGGGATGAGGATTGAAATCGATCCCCTTAGAAAGACCGCTAATAAGCTCAAAGAGGTCACTGATAACTTTCAAATGGTCATTGGCAATCGTGAAAAACTGAAAACCACCACCCCTGGAAAGGATGAAGGGATGGGTGGCCCTGAGATCCATGAAAAAGTTCTTCCTAACAAAGAAGATAGTAATCCTCAGGAAATAGAGTTAAAGCGTCTTAATACCAAGTTTGGCTTTATTGCGAATAGATTAAAAGGCTTGAATACAACTATCGAAGGCTTTAAAGGGATGTTAAACGATATGCCGTCCATATTCCCAGTGTTAGGAAGCTCTATGGGACGAGGATACATCACCTCTCATTTCGGCTGGAGGCGAGATCCCTTTACCAATAGGCTCACCGAGCATCATGGTGTGGATATAGTGAATCTCATTGGTACACCCATTGTTGCTACAGCAGAGGGTATCGTAAAAAATGCCCAAAGAGGTGGTGGGAGAGGACTTTTTGTTGAGATCGAGCATAAGTTCGGCTATACCACTCAATATCTCCACATGTCAGCCATCAAAGTTCGGGTAGGTGATCAGGTCAGAAAAGGTCAGGTCATTGGTAATCTGGGAAATACAGGACGTTCTACAGGACCTCATCTTCATTATGAAGTTCGTATCAATAAAATCCCCATTGACCCCTCTCCATTCACCCGACTGGATAAGTTTTGGTAAGAACTTAATAATTATGCATCAAAGTAAAAATAAACAACAGTCCAGCCAAAAGGCCTTTGAAGGGGGCGTCCAAAGCATCTTTGGTGTGGGTGATGTATTCAAAGGAGAGTTCAATCTAACTGGCCCATTAAGGGTAGATGGAACCCTTCAAGGCGAAGTCATCACAAGCAGTTGGCTTCATATTAGCCGCTCTGGAAAAGGTGGTGGACGAATCGAAGCTCAGAGCATCCAAATCGGGGGTGAGTTCATTGGCGATCTTTACGCCACAGATCATATAACCCTCCTCTATACAGCCTATGTGAGAGGAAATATTGTAGCTCGCTCTCTAAAACTCGAAGAAGGAGCTTTTTATTCCGGTGAATGCAGAGTGTCTCCTGTTCTACAAAATAAAACAACTGTTCCTGAACAAAAAGACACTGATCCAGTAAACGAAAGTAAAGATATAAAATTACTCTCAACACAATCAAGATAAACTTGTGATTATATAAATGCTTAAAATAGATAGAAAACAGAAAAATAATTCCCCGTCAACCATCTTCAACACAATCTCAGGACGTATATCCTCCTCCGATTCAACTCACTCCAAAAAAGACTTTGCCAATGATTTAAAAATAAGTTATACATCTCAATTTAGCGATGAAATCGAACAGTTGATCCATCAGCTGGACAAAAACGGTCGCCGATTTGCTGAGAACCCATCTGCAGAGAATCTCAGAGTCTACAAACATGACATCCAATCCTTTCTTTATTTCGTTAATAAGCAATCTTATAATGTTAAAGAGGTTTATGGGCGAAAAGTTGACTATAAAATAGTTCATACGATTAATGATCGACTGGAAGAACTTGCCAAAGAGGTTATATCCAGAGAGATCCCAAGAATGGCTCTTCTAGCCAAGATCGACGAGATTAGGGGGCTGATTATCGATCTAATCTTTTAATCATGACGCTATAGAAAAAACAATGACAAAATATATAAAAGTTAAATTAGATTTCAATAAATCCACTGATCTATACAAGTATGAAGAAGACTTTCAATTTCATGAGAAGGACTATTACGTTGTAGAAACTCGCTATGGTCTTGACTTGGGCAGGATTCTCCCGGATGCCCTAGGTGTTGGGGCTTTAGAACAAGGAATCCCTGAATATTCTATCCTTAGGCCCGCTGAGGAAAAGGACTTCAAGAATCAGGCGGAATGCAATTCAAAAGCTCAGGAAGCCTACGCCCTGACTAAATCAAAGATACAATCCCATAAACTCCCAATGAAATTGATTGATATTCATTTCTTTTTAGATAGAAATAAGGTATTGTTTAACTTCACAGCAGAAGGTCGTGTGGACTTTAGAGATTTGGTCAAAGATCTTGCAGCCACCTATAGAACGCGTATTGAACTTCGTCAGATTGGTGTACGCGACGAATCCATGCTCTTAGGAGGCCATGGGGTCTGTGGTCGCCAATTTTGCTGTACGAAACATCAACCTCACCATGACCCTATTTCCATAAAAATGGCCAAAGAACAAAATCTCACACTTAATTCAGTAAAAATATCAGGAGTCTGTGGCCGATTGATGTGTTGTTTGGACTATGAACTGGATCATTCCTCTGATGGGAAAAGCCCCAAGAAGAATGGAGACGGGTGTAATGGCTGTCAGTACAAAAGTAAAGAGGCAGAAAAGTCCAATTCCTTAGCTGAACAAAGCGAGCATATAAGTCCAGTATAAAGCAATGCAAGCATAAATGATCACAAACTCCATAATAGATTGTCTCAATAAATATCCCTGTCCAGCGCAGCATAATTTGTAACATCATGAATTCTAAAGAAAAGCTCATCTCACTTAACCATCAATATCTCTGGCATCCTTTCACCCAGATGCAAGACTGGATCAATGAAGAGCCTTTATTCATAGAAAAAGGTGAAGGGAATTACCTTATTGACACAGACGGAAAGAGATACATAGATGGGGTTTCCTCCCTCTGGACCAATATTCATGGACACAATCGGAAGGAGATCAATGAAGCCGTTCAGGAGCAGCTGAACCTTATTGGGCATACGACGATGCTTGGATTGGCCAATATACCTGCCACATTGCTAGGTGAGAAGCTTATAGAGGTGGCTCCCGGGGAGCTTAAGAAGGTATTCTACTCAGATAGTGGTTCCACAGCGGCTGAAATTGCCCTCAAGATGGCTTATCAGTATTGGCAGCAGAAGAACAAACCTGAACCTTCAAAGACAGCTTTCATAAAGCTAAAAGAAGGTTATCATGGCGATACAGTTGGCTCAGTAAGCCTTGGAGGGATTGACTTATTTCACAAGATATTCTCTCATCTTCTTTTTGACACTTATAGCATACCCACTCCATTCTTTTATCACTCAGAGTTTTCGTCGGAAGAGAAGTGTAAAGATCATTCCATTCAGTCTTTGAAAGCTATTCTGGAACGACATCATCATGAGATCGCGGGCCTCTTTATTGAGCCTTATGTTCAGGGGGCGGCGGGTATGATAGTCTTTCCAAAAGGCTATATGAAAGAGGTGGCGTCTTTATGCCGTGACTACAACATATTATTCATAGTGGATGAAGTGGCAACAGGTTTTGGAAGAACGGGTAAGCTGTTTGCCTGTGAAGAAGACCAATTGGAGCCTGACATTATGGCTGTTGCCAAGGGAATAAGCGGGGGTTATCTCCCTTTAGCGGCTACTCTTACAACAGACGAAATCTACAACGCCTTTTTGGGAGACCATAGTGAGCATAAAACCTTCTATCATGGCCATTCTTACACTGGAAACCCACTGGCCTGTAGCGCTGCCCTTGCATCACTCAATCTTTTTAAGAAAGACAGGACTCTCGATCATTTACAGGAAAAGATTCCCTTCCTTAGAACTTCCTTAGAAGTCTTTCAGGACTTGGATCATGTGGGGGACATTCGGCAAAAAGGCATGATGGTGGGGATTGAACTTATGAGTGATAAAGGATCCAAGACTCCCTATCCACCCGAACATAGGGTGGGACATAAAGTCTGTATGGAGGCACGTAATCATCATGTTATCATCCGACCCCTTGGGGATGTCTTAATCTTGATGCCCCCTTTATCCGTCACTGTAGAAGAGATTCAGGCCCTGACAAAAGGCATCTATCAATCTATCCTCACTGTCACACAAAGATCCAAGTGATGAAAGGGGTTTTTATAACGGGTACAGATACAGGAGTCGGTAAAACCATTGTGACCTGTGGTTTAGCCCTTGCACTCAAAAAAAAGGGGATAGACTTAGGGGTCATGAAACCCATTGAAACAGGGGCTGACCCATATGCCGAGGACGCCTTGTTCTTTAAGGACATGCTGGATCTTTCTAATCCCCTCAATGAGATTTGTCCTGTCCAGTTCAAGCTCCCTCTGGCCCCATTAGCCGCTTCTGAACTTGAAAACAAACAGTTCTCTCTGGCCCCGATCATCAACACTTTCTCAAAAATGGCTAAGGAAAAGGATTTCGTATTCGTGGAGGGAGCTGGAGGATTGATGGTTCCAATATTTCAGGACTTCCTTATGGCTCATCTCGCTAACCTACTGGATTTACCCATTATTATTGTGGTAGGCAATCGATTGGGAGGGATCAATCACACTCTACTCTCCTACCATTATGCTCAGGCCATAGGCTTAAGGGTTCTTGCTATATTAATCAACCCTCTCACAGAAGAAACAGGACTTACTGAAGAAAGTAACTTTGAGATGTTACGAAAACTAATAACAGACACACCTGTTTTCAAGACTCCTTTTATAACGGATAAGCAAGATAAATTAGCCTATGGAAAGGGGTTTTCAAAGATTGCAGATATGATTTTGTGACTCACTAAGAATTGAGATGAAATAAAGACAATCGTATAAGAATTAATATAAAAAAAGTCCACTGTTTTTTTAATTTTTTCATTAAAAATCCTTTTCTTGCGATATAATTATAGTATATTTACTACGAATAATGAGAGGAGTGTTTAATTATTGTAAGGCTTTAAAAACCCTTATAATGGACGACTGTTGAATTATCTCACTCGTCTTAAACTATGTGGAGGAAATGATGAAAAAACTAATTCTCATGGTCTTTGGTCTTGCTTTTCTCTTGAGTCTTGATGTTTATGCGACTGGCACGGGAAAAGTAGTGGCTTTTAAAGGAAAAGCCTATCTCTTGCAATACCAAAGGGCTTATAAAAAAGTACCCATCAAACGTAATATGTTGGTTCACCCTAAAGATATCGTACTTACAAAAGCCTCTGGTGTCGTTAAGATCCGATTGGCAGACGGTTCAAGCGTTACCATCCGACCCAATTCCCGGGTTCAATTTGCTTTTGTTTCTAATAAGTCTCAACGGATCAATGTGGGTAATGGCGGACTGCTATCTAAAGTGAATAAGCTGAGGGGTAAAAAAGGCTATCATGTGGATACTCCTACAACAGTTGCTGGAGTGCGTGGGACAAAGTTCATAGTGGAATAC
>CAJXGR010000052.1 GCA_913053665.1 uncultured Spirochaetia bacterium | reverse complement strand
GTACTGATCGGCTCAGTGGAGGCTTGACCCATAAAATCAAGGTTAAAGCTGGCAAAACCAGCTTGTGCTCCAACACTAACAAGAATGGTGATAAAACAAATAAATACAAGTTTTTTCATTTCGGCTCCTAAAGATTGTTAACAGAAATTATAACCCACTGACAAAACTTTTCAAGTATTTCTACAGGGTTTTTAGTTTATCGTGTGATTATCTCTATATCTGGAGGTTTTAACATTCACGACTTTATTTTTTGGGTTATTTAGGAAAATATAAATTGGAAAAGTCCGATAAAGTGTTTATGGATTCGTTCTCATCAGGATAAAAATATGATACCCTTAAATAATCCCATACTCCGACTGTTTTTAGCCACTAAAGTCCGCATTTTCTTGTTATTCATCCCTTTAGTACTCATGGTGAGCGGATCTGTTGGCTTTTGGTTTTACTACGACTCTAGCCATGATCGCTGGCTGAAAAAACAAAACAGCAGTATGAAAGATCTTAACGACTACTACAACGTATTAAAGAAAAAAATCCATCCGAAAGCTTTTAAAAGAATTGGGTTTAAATCGAAAGGCATTGAATCTAGTTCCAATGGAGTCAGCTTTACAACGACTATTTACGACATCAAAGGTCGAATCATCGGCAAACTCGCTTATGAAGCTAGAGAGATTGTGGGACTCAACAAGATCTCACCTTACTTTTTTGCGGCCCTTATATCCACAGAAGATCGAGACTTCTTCACTCATCATGGAGTGAGCTATAAAGGGATTGCGCGGGCCATGGTGCGTAATATCATGGCTATGAAGATGGTCCAGGGAGGGAGTACTCTGACCCAACAACTGGCAAAGCTTTGGGTGAGTAAAATAGAAGGAGAAAAAAAATACATCACTCGGTCACTTGATAGAAAAATCCAAGAAATGTTTATGGCTAAAATCATTGAAAAGAGATATGTCAAGGATGATATACTTCTTATGTATGTCAATTGGATTTACTTTGGTCACGGTGTGAATGGGGTTGAAACAGCGGCCAAGTTTTACTTCAAGAAGGCGGCTAAGGATTTGGACCTGGCTGAAAGCTCTTTTCTTGCAGGGATTATATCCAACCCCAGCCGATTTTCCCCTTTTAAACACCCACAAGGGTCTAAAAGCCGTCATCTTAGAGTTCTCAAAGGGATGAAGGAACATGGGGATATCCCGGAAGGACTGGACTACAAAGAAATCCATCATAAGTTTTGGGCTAAACAGGCCTTTAAAGAAAGAAGTATCAGTAAATTAAAAGTCTATGTAAATAGAGCTCCTTATGTTGTTGAAGAGGTGATGCGTCAAGTTCTTAAAAAGCTGGTTAATAAATACAACCTGAGTATCGCGAAGGCTAAAGAGAATCTATACGAAAAAGGTTGGAACATTTATACATCCATTGACCTGGATCTCCAGAGGGAAGCAGTGAAGGAGTTGAGAAGAGGGCTTATAAGTTATCGAAAGGCTGTGCCAAAAAGGAGCAGATTAAGACGTCACTTGAAAGGGATACAAGGGGCAATCGTATCTATTGAACCTTCAACGGGTTATATTAAAGCCTTTGTGGGGGGAGATGAGTTTACTAAGTCCAACCAGTATAACAGGGCGTTCCAGGCAGTGCGTCAACCCGGTTCGGCCTTTAAGCCTGTTTGCTATCTAGCCGCTTTGAATAACTACTCCGTCAGCCCTTTGGCCAGTCCCTACACCCTGTTGTTTGACGGGGAAGACCCTATCCCCCTTGAGGGCAATAAAGTATGGAACGTCAGGAATTATGGTAATTACTATTTGAATCGTCCTATCACTCTCACCCATGCTTTAAAGATCTCCAGCAATCAGGTCGCCGCTCGATTAGTTAGTCTAATGGGGGTTGAGAGGATACGAAATATCATGATAGGTGCCTTAGACATGGATGAGGAAAAAGCCAGTCACCGCTATCCAGATGGAGTCTATTCTATCGCCCTCGGTAGTATTGCCATGACCCCACTGGAACTGGCTCAGGTCTATGCGATGATGGCTAATCATGGATATAGGGTGCGTCCCAAGCTTATCCTGGAAATCAAGAATATGAACAATGAAATCATACTAGATGATTCTTATAGCAAAGACGAAGTGAGGAAACAGAGTCCTGTTGTCTCAAAAGAAGCCGCCTATCTCATCACAACCATGATGAGTCACGTTTTATCTCAAGGGGGCACGGGGAATGTTGTCCGGAGGATGATTGGTAATAAATATGATGTGGTGGGCAAGACTGGAACCAGTCAGAAGTACCATGATCTATGGTTTGCGGGTTATAATCCTGAGCTTTGCACGGTCGTTTGGGTGGGACATGATAAGAATATGAGTCTGAGTGGTGGAGGAGGAAAGATTGCTGCTCCAATCTTTGCACGATACATGAATAAGGCTTACAAAATATACAAAACCAAGCTAAAGAAGAAGTTCACCAGGTTTTCTGCTGGTCATGGCTACAACTTTGTCTCCCACAAGGTCTGTAAGGATTCAGGGATGATAGCTGTAGAAGGACGATGCAACCATATTAATCATCATGCTTTGTTCATACCCGGTACGGAGCCTGATGGATACTGCGATTGGGATCACTCAAAGCCCTACTCAAGCGAGACAACAGATAGCGAAACTCCTGACGAGGGGGATGGGACCTTTGATGATGACATTATTGAAACTTCGGACGAGAGGGATCTACGACTTCAGCATGTCAACCAGATTGAAGAGCTTAATGACTTGGGGAGCAAGAGATCCCATGAAGTCTCAAGCCCTGTTGAATCACCTAAAAGTCCTGATAGCAAGCCCCCTAAACGGGTGGATCCTGAGTCTGATGATGCAAAGGGTACAAAACCTGTGGGAAAGCCTAAAAAGCCATCGGCTAGTGATGAAAGTCCTTCCAGGGTTCATAAAAAGCCTGACGTTAAGAAAAAAGACCCCTCAGCAAGCAAACCAAGAACTAGTAAGAAGTCTCGTACTGATCAGAAGCCCCATTCTAAACCTAAAGAGAGATTTACCTCCAGACATAGAAAGAATGTTGATGACCTGCTTATTTCCGAACCGATACGGAAGCCTCAAAAAAATGATAAGAAGAATCCTAAAGTTAAGGGCAGGAACAATCCCTTAAAACCAAAGAAAAAGGCTTCAAACCCTCCTGTTGAGCCTAAAGATTAAGGAATCCTACAAATTATAAGAAATTGTTGTGATAGAATGCTCTGGATCTTGTATACATATATAGAAAGCAATTAAGGAGCATAAAATGTTACTCAATGACCTTCAGAAGATTGATTTTTATCAGGGCTTGAAGCAAATATCCCTATTGATGACTTCCTACGACACCGATCAACTGGATCTAAAGGGTGTGGATAATCGGATACAACAGGCTGTTGGCGTTATAAACTTATTAGAAACTCTGGATATAGGGGATCAGGGATTTAAAAAAGTAATGATAAACACCCTCAAAAGTCTTTACCAAAGGAAAAAAGAACTACTCTACGGCTTTGATGAGCATCTTGAGTCAATAGAAGCTCTTGTGGCCTGTGGGTAAGTGTCTAAAAGGGCTAAACCTTATGAAACTCAGTCTTACAAACCCATGGCTGATGTCACTTCATAGTATCAATATTATAATCATCGGATCGGCTGGGATGATCAACGATGTTTATCGTCCACTTGAGTGAGGATAGAAACAGGGCCAAAATTACGGTAAATAGCAGCCAGCCGAAACCTATGATTAGAAGGGCCGTGACACCATATTTACTATAACCGATTGATTTAAAGATAGACTCCAGTTTTTCCCTGGTAGCTTTTGACAATGACTCATTTAACGAATAGATATTTTTCTGCTTCATGGAGTAGTTGGATTGGATGAAATCTTTGTTTTCAATATTTGTTATTTTATTAAGTACATCTTGCTTAAAGTCAATAACTCCGATTTTGTCAGGGATATAGCCTCCATAGGGTTTGGCAATCTCCTGGAAGAATCCGCCCCCTATGATAATCATCAGAACCAATGGGATAAACATACGAATCATCCAATTCCACGACGATCCTAACTGGAAGCTGGAGACCAGATTGATATGGTATCTCAATAATGTGATACGGAAAAACCATCCGACCACCACACATTCCAGGAAGCCGACAGCCACCAGTCCGTACTGGTTAAGAAAGTGATCGACTATGTCCAGCCAATGAATCCCGGCACCCGTAGTAAATATTATACCTCCTGTAAAGCCAGTGACGGCAATTACAGACACAACAATCTTGCGATTCCATTGAAACTTGTCCACTATAGCCGATGTAAAGGCCTCAAATATGGATATAGAAGATGAAAAGCCGGCTACAATGAGGGATAAAAAGAAAAGTATTCCAATAACCTTTCCTATAGGGATCACACCGAGGGTTGCCGAAAACTTGTGAGTCATTTCGTTAAGGGCTTCCGGATAGGCAATGAATGCCAGTCCAGGACCTGATTTAACCACATTACTTATATCCTTTCCGCTGGAATGGGCCATAAAACCAAGAACAGCAAACACAGCAACACCCGCAAATATAGCGAAGGCACTGTCCAAAATCCCTGTCGTGATAGCTGCTCGAGTGAGATTACTTTTCTTGGGGAGATAACTCGCATAAGTGATCATAATCCCAAAGCCAAGACCTAGTGAGAAAAAGACCTGACTATAAGCATCCAGCCAGGTTTTAGGCTTCATGAGAACCTCAAAATCCGGGACTAAATAGGCCTTCAAGCCAATCATCGCCCCTTCCAATGTCAAGCTGTAAACTACAAGAATGCTTATCAGGACAAATAACAAAGGGATGAAGATTTTATTGGCCAACTCGAGACCTTTTGTCACCCCTCGATAGATAATGAACCAGCTCGAAGCCCATACAATAGCAAGACCAATAAGGATTTCCGGTTGAATGCCCCCAAAATCCCATGGGCCAGTAGACACATTAAGAAATTCCCTGTCGAAAAAGCCGCTTGGATCATTTCCCCAGCCGAAGCCTTCTTTAAAGACTCCTCCACTAAAGTTAAAAGCCAATTTGAAGTAATTGACGCACCAGGATATGATCACTGAGTAGTAAAGCTCAATACCAAACATAATGAAGACAATAGCCCACCAGCCTATCCATTCCCACTTCTTACGATACTTTGCGAAGGCTAGAGGGGCACTCCCGATTCGTTCATGGCCAATACCAAACTCCAGAATAAGAAGAGGGATGCCAGCTGTTATAACAGCTATTACATAGGGGATGAGAAAAGCTCCTCCTCCGTTTTCATAGGCCTTATAAGAGAAACGCCAGATATTCCCCAAGCCGACGGCTGAGCCTAAGGTTGCCATGAGAAAGCCGTAATGGCTTTTCCATTGTGCTCGTTTTACTGGTTGATTCATAAAACCATTATCCCGTTGAAGAAATCAACATATATATTCTTTTAGTTCAGGTAGATAGCGATATATAAGGTGTATTATTGCGTCTCAGACTGATCTTTACTTCTAACAAACTGATCTTGGAGGGTAGCATTTAGTTTTATCATATCCTTCAAATGATGATCCACTTTTTCCATGAGTTTAGATTGGCTTTGAGCTTGTCCCAATCGATTCTTTAACTGTATGGAAAACTGCTGTTCAATGTCAGTAATTACAAGTATATCATCAAATATCTGTTTAATCAAACTGGTAATGTGATCAATAGAAGACTTGGTTTTATCCGCCAGCTTTCGGATTTCCCCACTCACAACGGCAAAACCCTTTCCGTGGACTCCAGCCCTAGCGGATTCTATCGTGGCATTAAAGGATAATATCTTGGTCTGATCAGCCACAGCTTCCACCAAAGTCAAACCGTCCTTTGCCGATCGGCTGTGATCATTCAACTCAGTGATCACCTTGGAAAGGCTATCCAATTGGCCTTTGAAGTTGGCACTAAACAGTTCACCACCTGTGGACATAATTTCAGCCATAACTTGAGAAATACGAGTAAAAAAGTCATTTAATTCACTATAAACATCCAGGTGGGTACCAATGCCAAATCCTCCAATCACCTTTCCATCTCCATTTCTTATGGCCAGAGAAGTGGCCTGGAAACCAACTCCATAAGCTTCTTTAGGTACATACTCTTTTAGGAAATCCGTTTCCATAGAGAATGCAGGAGACTCCATGGCCTTATAGATCACCTTTCTGACACCTCCCGTATCAGGTTGCTCCACTCCAATAAGACTTGATACGTTTAGAACTTTACATAGGTCCAGCTGTCTGGAGGGAGAATAAGCGATGAACTTCATGAAAGGCTCTTCACGACCATTTTTCTCGATTATCTGATCCCAATCCAATTCTACAACAGCAAACATGGCATCCTGAACAATTAAGTGATTAAAACAAGAGGAATTAACAAGGTCCGCAAAAGCTTTAAGAAGACTTTTCCCCCTGTCCTCCTGATGGACCTTAGAAGGACGTGACAACTCATCTGTTAAAGAGGTCTGTTCCTGAAGTTTCTTCAAGACGCTGTTTTCTTGCCTATAGAGTTCTAATTCCTCTACCAGGAGCCTGTTATCTGCTTCCAGCTGAGAGATTTTCTCTTGTTCATGGGTGATTCCTTCATTATAGGGGATGATCCCTTGCTCCACTCTGATACACTCCATTTGACATGATTCATATACAATGGGAATAAATCAAAAGATTATTATTAAATGTATAAAATACCTATATTAATATAAAAAGAATCCAGGATTTGGGGGAATATTATTAAAAAAATGGCCTCTATTGTATCATTTGTATCATTAATTCTCGTGATGTATTCTAACTTATTCTCTGAAGATATATTTATCTATTCCAGAGACAGGGAATTCAGAACAGATAGTCCCATCCGCTCATTGGAAGAAAACAGATCACGGACTGGTAAGACCTATCGTCTACTCCTTCATTTTACTTTACCCATTCGTTCTATGAGTCTGGATTCATTAGAACAACAAAGTATAGGGAGCTTACCCAGTCTTAGTCTGGAGCTGCAATATTATTGGCTATCCTGGATCAGTCTATACAGTGGTTATCAATTCACCTTCAATCCTTTACAGGAATTAGATTCCATCACTTTGAGTGGTGAAAACGTAAAGAGTGCTTACAAAATCGATAATACTGGATATATCGGCGTTCATCTCTTGGATCGCAATCACCTGGGGGCTAAAGTTGAGTTCCAGTGGTATCATTCAGTGATAAATATAGAGAAAACCCGGAAGGAATCAGCCATAATCCAGGCACCGTCCCTATATTTATCTTTATACTATAAACTTGATGCCAATCTCCATTTGAACCTCCAATATCAGAGTCCATCTTTTATGAAGGGGAACAAAACTCCAGGGCAAGATCAGATCATCATTGAGAGACCCGGATGGTTTGCTTTTACTTTTGCATACTACGAACGGGACTTCTATCGCACTCAATTCCTCTTCTCCTACAAGCGTACTTTCTATTCGACCTTTAATTTAATCCCCGGGAATAATTTCCAACTGGAGATCACCCATTTGTTACCCGTGACCTCTCAAGGGGTGACTCTAGGATATGGCGGATATGTTATAGGGTCTCCCTTTACTAATCAAGGTTTGCGGATACCATTAGTGGTAAGTTTGGCAACCACTATAGGTTCCCTTACTTTTTCCATAGAGTACCGTCATTTTATCCGCAATTTCAGTGATGTCTATATCCCTCCAAGAGATAATTTCTTAAAAGACAGAGATTTACTCACAGCAGGATTTAAAATAACCCTATAAATTATGACTCGCAAGGACTGTCTGTAGGGGCGAACCCACGTGTTCGCCCTTTCACTGCCTATCTCATTTAAGACTTTGTTCCGGCAGACGTTCCAATACTTTTTGAATGATAACCTTGACAAGCTCTTCCATAGACATATTTTGGGAGGGATCCTGAGAAGTTGATGTATTGCAACTACCTTGTGGAAGAGAGTCATCGTCGCATCGAATCACCTTGCCCTGGAGTCCATAAGTGGAATCACGAAGGCCCATGAGTTTATCCACTTCAGCCCGGTCTAATGTACGGACATTACCCAGTAATTTTGCATAGAGCATCACTTCGGCGGCATGCTCCATTTTCTCCAACTTATTGTAGGCCGACTCAATGTTATGACCTACTGTAAGGCTTCCATGACGGTCGAGCATGATGGCATCTGTTCGTTTAATGGGCTCATGGATGGATTGGGCCATTTCTGCTGTAGAGGGAGTGGCGTATGGGGCTGTTGGGATCGCGCCAATTGCCACTACAACCTCTGGAATAACACATTGGGACAGATTTTCACCGGCAATGATAAAGGATAAACATTTGGGTGGATGAGCATGTACGACAGCATTCACATCAGGACGAACTTTGTAGACTTCCAAGTGCATGTCCAGCTCTGTAGAGGGTTTCCCTAAGCCGCTATACTTATTTCCTGAAATATCCACGGTCACCAGTTCATTTTCCTTTAAGTAGCCTTTAGACACACCGCTTGGAGTAGCAATGATGCGATCCCCAACTCTGATAGAGAGGTTTCCGTCTGTGGCAGCAACAAGTCCTTTCTCGTAGAGACGTTGCCCAATTTCTATTATCTGTTTTTTCGCTTCACGCTCAGTGATCATGATATCCTCGTGTATATATTA
Source organism: uncultured Spirochaetia bacterium (assembly GCA_913053665.1). Classification (GTDB taxonomy): domain Bacteria; phylum Spirochaetota; class UBA6919; order UBA6919; family UBA6919; genus CAJXGR01. Next base: position 4,761 of record CAJXGR010000052.1, on the reverse strand, counting down.
AGTCTAATCAGTATAATGAAAGTTATATAAAAACACTTTGTAAGTTCCTGCTAAACATGAAATCTCAATGGAAGGAATGGTTTTTTAAGTACATTTTGTTTTCACGGATCGATTCACTGATTTCATGGACCCGATCAGGCATTTGTTCCAGGACGAACTGCATAAAGTTATTGAGAGAATCTAGTTCAGTGAGAATGAGCTTCATTTTTTCCTTATATTCCCTTCTGTCTTTCATCAAACTATGATGCACTGCTCCCTGCTTACGGATGAGAGCGGCCTTACGGATTAAAGCTCTTATATCGCTTTCCACACAGCCATCCTCATAGAGGAGTTTATTGATGATTTTATTGGCATAGTCCCTGTCTTCAGGGCTTTTTTCAGCCGCAAAAGGGGAAATTAACTGTTTCACCTGACCCATTGGATACTCCCATTGAATAGTTCTAATAAGATAATGCTAATTTAGGAAATGGGCAATAGTTTTATTGGTATGGACATTACCCCAAAGAGCTGTTACTTTAACCCTTTGCTTACAATCTCATACAATCCTTTAGATATTTTAGGCTCTTTGAGGATACGTTCCAGCTGACTTCTCATCAGTCCCTTCCGGTTGGAGTCATGTCTCTGCCACTTTGTGAGAGGTTGAACCAATCGGGAGGCTACTTGAGGGTTTGTCTTGTTCAGCTTTATGACATAGTCAGCTAAAAAGTTGTAACCCAGCCCAGATGGATCATGAAATCGTACGGGATTGCCTCCTGCAAAGGCCCCCAAAAGATTGTATACTTTATTGGGATTTTTAAGGGAAAAAGCCGGGTGTTCCGTGAGCTTCTGAACATAGCTTAAAGTCTTTGGAAGGCTGGAAGTTGCCTGCACACGAAACCATTTGTCCAGGACCAAAGGCTCTGTCTGCCACTGCTGATAGAAGGCACCAAGGGCCTTAAGACGTTCAGGGCAATCAATATGACTTAAAGCACTTAAAGCCGCCATCTTGTCCGTCATATTATTGGCCCCTTCAAATTGCTGGAGGATAAAGGAATAGTTATCCTTTTCAGCCTCAAGAGACAAATACTGTAAACAAATATTCCCTAGACTTCGTTTGGCTACATCCTCTACCACATAGCGATACGGCTTGGTGGACTGATTCCTGTAATAGGCTTGCAATAGATCTTCTTTAAACTCCTTTAAGATTTCTTGTCTCATCCACTGACGAGAGTAATGAATGGCGTCTATATCTATTTCATCCATTAAGTCAGCCAGATAGTTTTCTGAGGGCAACACTAACATGAGAGTGATCAGTGATTTGTCCAACTTTTGATTTATGAGGATTTTTCTAAAAGAAGTCATAAAACCTTCATCTATTGAAAAGAGCTTGTTTTCTTGATGAGCCTTTATCAAGCCCTGTAATTGCCGTAGAGCGTATAACTGACCAGCCTCCCAGCGAACAAAGTCATCCGTATCGTGAGCCATTAAGAAGGCTAGGTCGCTATCCGTGTAATCATACTTAAGTTTCACAGGAGCAGAAAACCCTCTTAATAAAGATAGAACAGGTTTTTCCTTAACGTTGTTGAAACGAAAACTTTGCTTTTCCCCTTTGATTTCAAGTATACGGGATTCCAACTCCTTGTGATCACTGAATAAACCAACGGATAGTGGGATATGTAAGGGTGACTTCTTGTCCTGATCAGGAGTAGACTTTGTATGTTGCTGTACAGTGACCTGCAACTCTTTTGCCTGCTGATCATAATCGCTTGAGATGGTTAATTCAGGTGTTCCAGCCTGACTATACCATTTCTTAAACTGGGACAGGTCGATTCCACCTGCGTCCTCCATGGCCTGAACAAAGTCATCACAAGTAACGGCCTGCCCATCATGGCGTTGGAAGTACAAGTCCATTGCTTTACGATATTTCACTGGCCCCAAAAGAGTATGCATCATCCGAATGACCTCAGCCCCTTTTTCATAGACCGTTGACGTATAGAAGTTATTCATTTCCATGTAAGAGTCAGGGCGTATGGGATGGGCTAAGGGGCCATTATCTTCAGGGAACTGAGCCGCCCGGAGGCCGCGAACCTCATCGATGCGTGTGACAGCGGCTGAACCTATGTCTGCTGAAAAGCTCTGATCCCGAAATACTGTGAGTCCCTCTTTCAGAGAGAGCTGGAACCAATCCCGACAGGTGATCCGATTACCCGTCCAGTTATGGAAGTACTCATGGGCCACCACGGCGTCAATGTTGGCGTAATCCTGATCAGTAGCGGTTTCCGGATTGGCCAATATATACTTGTCGTTAAATATGTTCAGGCCTTTATTTTCCATGGCCCCAAAATTAAAATCATTGACCGCCACAATCATAAAGATGTCTAAATCATACTCTCGACCGTAAGTCTCTTCATCCCACCTCATGGCCTTCTTTAAGGCTTCCATGGCTGTGTGACACTTATCCCTTTTCCCCTTATTGCTGAATATCCTGAGTTGAACCGTTCTGTTCGACTGAGTGACAAAGTGATCCTCAAGGCAGTCAAAATCGCCGGCCACCAATGCGAAGAGGTAGCAGGGCTTTTTGAAGGGATCTTCCCATGTAACAAAGTGTCTAGCATCATCCAGGTCACCCTGATCAATGATATTGCCGTTGGACAAAAGTATTGGGTACTTTTGCTTATCCGCCACAATGGTTGTTTTAAAGAGTGAGAGAACGTCGGGACGATCGAGGTAATAGGTAATCTTCCTGAAATCCTCTGCCTCACACTGGGTGCAGAAGCTGTTACTGGATTTATATAGTCCGGTTAATGCCGTATTATTTTGTGGTTCGATCTCCGATTCTATGGCTAAGTCAAAGTTTTGAGGAACTCCTCTCAATGTGAGACTCTCTGCATCGAGGTTGTAATCCTTTTGGGACAAGACTTTCCCGTCCATTTGGATGGACAGGAGTTTTTGTTCTTTTCCATCCAGCTTGAGAACACCCTTTTGGGCTGCAGATTTTGGGTTGCTTTTAAGCTTTAGGGTGGATCGGACAAGGGTTCGATCTTCATAAAGATCGAAATGCAGATCCACATGATCGATCAGATGGCTTGGCGGACTATAGTCCTTTCTATACTTGGTGACAGGTTCCTGCAACATTCAAGTTTACCTCGTTTATATATTCATAAAGAATGATTGATTATCAGGAAAAGTAATTCAATTAGATGATAAAAACAAGCCAATGAATTAAAGATCTGATGGAAAGAAAGACAAAGACCAATGATCTGCTTCAAGGTGTTTATACCAAGAGGTTTATGAATTATCCCCTGTAGAGACGCATGGCCATGCGTCTCTACAGGGGACAGGTTTTTATAACTGGACAATTTAAAATCAGTTTGGTATAGTAAGTATCTGAATTAGTTGTGAATTAGGGTAATAGAATGTACGATAAGAAATGTGAGGGTTTACTGATAAACTCATTTGCTGATTACGGATACATATGGACCCATTAAATCAATTAATAGAGCAACAAAACGATCCCTATCGAACACCAAGGGAAATTAGGCTCAGACTGGCTAAGACCAATCAGAAGCTGGTGGATAATATCACTCATCAGGTTATTGCTCACAGAAAAAGGCAATCCAGAATTATACCCTTAAAAGACCAGTCGGGAAGGGATTTTCGCTACTATCCTGCCCCCCAAATAGAAGAATACCTTCATAAAATTGATATAGAGTTTAATGATGAAATACTAGACTTCATTGGAAGGGTGGTTCAATCAAAACTTCTCATGGATGACATTCTCGACGAAGCTTATTTTAATGCCATTCTTGACGAGGCTTATTTCTCAAGCCGTATTGAAGGAGCCGTGACCACCCGCCAGCGAGCCGAAGAAATGATCAAGAACAAGTTAAAGCCAACTAATAAAAGTGAGTATATGTTTGAAAATAACTACTATGCAATGGATTACATCTTAAATCATGCTTCTGAAAAACTCAGTATTGAGATTATTTTAGAACTCCACCGAATTGTTACTCAAAACACTTTAGAAGCAAAGGACAAGCGGTATGCAGGGAAATTCAGAGAAACTGAGGTATGGATTAGCGATGATGTAACCGGTGAAATCATCTATCAACCTCCTCTTCATGGTAAAATCAAAGGATTCATGGATAGCTTGATCCAATGGGTCAATGAGGAGAAACCCTTTATCCACCCTGTTTTAGAGGCCTCTATCATTCATTTCTATTTATCTTATATTCACCCCTTTATCGATGGGAACGGCCGTACAGCCCGAGCTTTGTCCTATTTTCACTTAATCAAATCAGATTATAATTTTGTGAAACATGCTTCTATCTCTTCCATCATTAACAAACAAAAAAACCAGTATTACAGGGCCTTTAAGGAAGTTGAAGAAAATGAAAGTGATCTGACCTATTTTTTAATTTATTCAGTGAAAAGCACATATAAGGCGTTTGAGAATCTGGAGAACAAGATTGTTATTCTGTCAAATACAACCTTTATGAGTTCAATAATCCGTGAGGCGAGTCTAAGCCTTAATAAGCGTCAAATGAAGTTGGTCAAAGGATTTTCTTCAATGGTATATAAAGAGTTAACTATTGAAAAAGTGCATAAGATCACTAAGACAGGTTATGATACAAGCAGAAAAGATTTAAATCAACTTGTCGAATGGGGACTCCTTCAGAAAGAGAAAAAAGGGGGGAAATATTACTTTTCCCTTTCTGATAGCTTCTTCCGCCTGAAGAAGTTATTTTGATGACGCTTCCATCAAATAATCAGGACTATAAG
>CAJXGR010000051.1 GCA_913053665.1 uncultured Spirochaetia bacterium | reverse complement strand
GCTCTTCCGATCTGTATTAAATCTTCCTACAGGAGATGATGCCATGCTTATCCAATACATCACAAAGGCCATGACTAAGGCCGTTTACGATAAAATGGAAGAGTCCGGCTTTTCAGGGACAATCCCTGAATGTCCCGGTGTGATCTCCTTTAGCGATACTCTGTATCAATGCCAGGAAGAGCTGAAATCCTCCCTGGAAGGATGGCTCATCGTCAAAATCAGAGAAGGAGACGAACTACCCGTGATTGATGGAATTGATCTCAATAAGAAAGTGTCGGAAACCAGGAATCATGAGCAAATGGAAATCCTGTAAACGAAAAGATTTCATCAAGAGACTTGAAAACTATGGTTTTAGTTCACCTGAGCCTGGAGGACGCTATTTCTATATGCGTTATGAAACCTATACACTCACTCTACCCAGCAATAAAGAGTACTCTATTCCTCAAATCAAGAGGCTTCTCATTGAGATGGATCATGAAGTTGGTAAAAAGTTTTCTCTAAGAAGAATGGGAAAGTCTTTAAAGGCGTAAGTCAGAAAGATACTGATCAAAAAGTGAGAAGTAATAAAGTCCCATATCGCTTTGCTGAATGAAGGGGAAGTCCTGGCAAGTAAAACAAGTTCGGAATATGATTCTAAAACGTGAGTTCGACGAGTTCATTATATAATCTGGAGAGAAGAGCCCTAACCTTCTCTTGGAGGGAGAAGGAACTAGAAAAGAATAAGGGCTCTCATGCCTGATGGAGGTAATTTCAGGGGCAAAATAAATCACTCATCTTTAATCAAGTTGAAGAAAGTGGAAATGCGTTCCAGAGTCTCAAGATAACTAAATTGAAGGAAGTTGAATAATGGATCGGCATTGCTTGTATCGCACTCTACAAGGGCATCCAGATAGGCGTCTCTATATTCGGTCATGATGACATCATAAAACATATCAAACGTCAAGAGTATATAGTCTCCAAAGGCCCGTGCCACCCGCCCGTTTCCATCTTGAAAGGGGTGAACATGAGCAATAAGATACTGGGCTTGAGCAGACAATCTTAACACATCAAAGAAATTATCTGTAGTAAGAATCTTAAAGTCAGAGAGTTGTTCATTAATAGTTGTTAAATATTGTTGGAGTAGTTGTGATATTTGCTGAGGGTGGGGAGGCACGTGACTCATGTCCGATATTCGAACTTCAATATCCCTAAAGCGACCGGCCATATCAGGCCAGCTTTTTGAAAAAATCCTTTTATGTATTTCAAGGATAAGGGAGATGGAGACAGGCTCTGGGGTTTTACTCAAGGTCTCTAGCCATCGCAGCATTTCCTCCTGTCCATGAAGCTCAAAAGACGCTTTCTGGTAAGCGGCGGAGATCATCTTTTTATCTGAAATACCAGCATTATGCAAAAGGATCTGTAAAAAAACCCGATCAATGCTTCGATCTTCAATTGCGTTGGAATGAACGCCTTTCAGACAGCGTAAAGCTGTCATAATTTCCTCTTTGGCCATTGGATGGTTTTTGCTCAAATTATGAAGTCTGAAGAAGAGATTCAGGAGTTTTTCTTTCTCTGCCTTTTTGAGAGAGATAATTGGCATTTGTCAATTGTTCCTTTTATGATAGGAATTGGTTTTCCAGACCGCCGATGTTCTTTTGGATGGGTCAAAACATATTCAGCCTTTCATAAATGACTCATTTGTTTCTCATCATCAATAGAACTGTAAAATATCGTATTGCTTCGTGGGATAAGAGAAAAAGACTCTCTAAAAACCAATGGGAATCACTAAATATCGATTTTAGACTTCATGTTAAGATACTCCTCTGTTTGGCTGATGTATTTTTGCTTTTCAGTAAACCGTTTGCGGAGGGGTGTGTTCTCCAAAAGCATGGCGAAATTAAGAGTGAAGACAATGATTTCATTAAAAATACTGTGAACCAACTGATTCTCAAGATACGGGTCATCCACCACAGAATGCATGGCAAAAGGCAGAAGGCGTGGGTCAGAGGAAAGCTTTTCGATGGGTTTATCCTGAGAGGCCGCGGCCGAGAAGATTTCCTCACCTTTGAGGGTTTGGGCAGAAAAATGACCGTATAAAATGATCGCTATCATCTCGGCGATAGAATAAAAGGCGTTAGAGATACTTTCTATAATGGAACAGAGTTTTTCCTCTCTTTCTAACTCTGTTTTTTTAGTCCTGTTATAGAGTAAATAAGTCTTTAGAGGGATGGAAAAATAGGCGTTGGAGGCTTTTAGATTCTCCAGATCAAGATGTAATCGCTGTAGTTTCTCAAGCTCTGAGGCAAAGATCCATTCTTTAAAGATGGCTCTGGGCTGTTTAGGCCCCTCTTTATATTGAAGAGTGGCTTGACCTCTCAGGAACTTCCCGTAAACCCTTAAATAACCATCCATAAACTGACTCATCGGCCCCGATATATTGGATGGAAAAGTTTCCATAAAATCAAGGTTGTCAATCGTATTATCCTTGCGTAAGTCAAAAACAGTCTTTGGATATTTTAAATGCTCAGAATAATAGACTTTACCAAAAAGTGGAAAGACGGGATTGGTTGGCTCCATTCTGAAACTTATGTTTTCCTCTAAAAACCTTAAGAAGAAAAGTCTTTTCTCAGCCTCCCGATATTTATGCTCCATGGTGTCCAATGTGTCTTTGATATATTGGGCGATCTTTGGGTTGAAGTCGTAATGAGTATCATCGATGTCCTGGATGCTATAGTGGTTCAGGATTTCATTCATTCTTACAAAGCGGCGATAGCGAACCATAAAGAGACCCAAAATGATGTTAAAAAAACAAAGTCCCCGGGATTCTGTATTATTAATGTCATTGATAAGTTGAACCATCTCACGAAAATGGGTTTTATAACTAGGTACAAAGAAAAGGATTTCATAAAAAGCTTCTTTAAGGATCTCTACATTGGCTTTTTTGCTCATCACCTGAAGATAGAGGTGGATATATTGGTCTAGCTCCTTGAAGGTGAATTTAGGATCATTATGACGAAAGATATTACCCATCTGAACAAGAAGTCGGATGAACTTATTGTAAGTGACCACCACATTATACGAACGACGGTCTAGCTTCTCCCATCCATGTTCCACAAGGTAATTTAAAGGTTTCATAAGAAGAGTATTAGCGTCACTGAGAATCTTTTTATAATGAAACTCACTTTCACCCGTGGTTCTAATAGAAAACAATCGGCTGATGATAATATTGGTACGATCCGCGAAACTCTTGACCAGCTTACGAGTTGAAAAGATATAATTGAGAATGGAAGTGGGTGATAAGGTTTGTTTTTTCCCGCCCAAGGCTTGTTTAGCCTTCTTGATATCCTCTTGGGCAACGTTGGGTTCAGCTTTAGAGGCAAACTGTTCCTCACGGTCCAACTCTTCAATAAAGTGGATCCGATGGGTGATGTCGGGTTCTTTTTTAATATACTCTTCAATGAGACGGACGCTTCTTAAAGAACGTTTTTTTTGAACGAGAGCTACAAACTTAAAATAATCCTTAAGATCGTTTTTAAGCTTTTGTGTCAGCTCACTTTCATCGATATAAGAATTGATAACCGACATTTCTATCCTTCAACAATCTAAAGTGAAATCCTGAGTTAGATGATCAGTGTATGGTATCCGTAATTACTAATATAATAATAACAACACTGATTTGTCAAATGATAAAAGGAATTATCATCAATTTTTGGGACAAATTATTTTTGGGATATTCCAAAAATGTCCGATAGATACGTCAAATGTGGAGGGAACATGAAGAAAAAGCTCATTATAGTGATTGGAATCCTTATAGTGATCGCAAGTTTGCTAGTGGCCGATCTGGAGAGGCGTCAGAGGACAGTGGCTGAAAAGCTGTTTAAAGAAGGAGTCTATCACTTCAACCAGCAGGAGTATACAGCGGCAAGGAATTCCTTTGTGAGAGCGTTATCCAGCGATCCAAACTACTATAAGGCCAGGTATTGGCTGGGTAGAGCTTACTATCACAGCGGCCACGTGAAAAGCGCCCTCACTGAGTGGGAGCATGTTCTCAATCTTCTAGGTGATGATCCATTACTCAAAAACAAGATCAACCGTCTTCTTTATCAGATCGTCCCGTCCAAAGAGGATTCCAGCGAATCCTTTATCCCAACAAAAGGACTCATTGACCCTAAATTCAGGGAAATAGTCAACCCCACATCCATATACATCGATCAGGACAGGCTTTTCTGGGTAGCCGGCTACGCCTCCAACAACGTGGTGATCTACGACCGAAATGGTCAGATTGTGGATAGACTCACATCAGGAGACGTGGGATTTAATCACCCCTACGATATTATTAAAAACTCAAAAGAAGAGATCTATATATCCGATTATGGAAATGACCGAATCCATAAGTACAGCAAGGATCGGGACTATCTATCAAGCTTTGGTCATTCTGGATTGGGGAATGGAGAGTTTTACGGTCCCCAGGGCTTAGCCATCGATCAATACGATCAAATCTATGTTGTGGACAATGGCAATCGTCGTGTTCAGAAGTTCGATTCTAATGGACAGTTCTTAATGTCATTCGGTCAGGACGGAAAAAAAGAGGGTAAATTACTGAATCCAATGGACGTTGTGGTCTTAAAGAATCAGTCTTATCAGACAGATAGAGGAGTGGAGCGATCGGGTGATTTGATTTATGTGACAGACACAGGGAAGAAGCGAATACAAATCTATGAATCCAATGGGAACTACCTAAAGTCCCTGGGAGAGGATGTACTTCTTGAGCCAAAGGGGATCAAAAGAGTCTCAGACCATGAAATCCTTGTATCCGACGCCCAAAAAGGTATTATCAAAATAGTATTAAACCCCCTGAATATAGAAATCCTGGAGAAAGTGGTGGTTCGGTTGGAGTCGAATATTCCAGAGGCTCCAATAGCGGATGAGCCTTACGTTCATAAGTTTATCAATGCCAGTTTAGCTTCCAGACTTAGGAAAAATGAAGATATAGAAAGTCAATACCCTGTGGATATGGCATTGGATGAAAACCAATTCCTCTATACCGTGGATTTCAAGGGGAGGGATGTTTCTATTTTAGTCCCCGAAAAAATGAAGTATAATAACCTGGATGTATCTATCCTTCAGTCTTTTGTAGCAAAATACTCGGACAATCATTTTGTTCGCAGGATGATCAACTATATTATATCGGATGAGAAAGCATTAGCCACTGTGACCCATCGTGTGAAGGTTCGGGATCAGTTTGGAAGGCCGATCTATGGCTTGAAAAGCCCTAACTTCAGGGTGATAGAAAATGGCGTGATTCATGACGTTTTATCTATTATGGAAAGCCCAAAAAACCAGAACCTCTCATTAGCCATATTGAACGAACGATCTATGGCTATGACCTCTCATAAAAATCGGCTTGAAGAGATTACAACCAAGTTATTAGAGGCCTTAAGTCCTGAGGATCAGGTGGAGGTGATTAATTTTAATAAAGAACATTGGATGGCTCAAAGTTTCGTAAAGAACAACCTGCTCTCTCCGAGGACAGCCATCCTTGAGAAGAAGTTTCCTGAAGGGATGTTAAAGGGCAAGAGTGATTGGGAGATAGATGATCTCAAAGAGGATGATGTTAAACTTGTTGGGGAGGCATTTTTTGATGGGGTCACAGATGCTTTTTCTGCAGTAGGCACGAAAGGGGCGATTGTACTGATCACGTCCGGTGAGCTAAAGGGGGGGACCGGTGAGGAGGAAGAGGAAAGAGAGAGTGAAAGCGATGAAGATACCAATGAAAGTAGGGAAAATGAGAGGGATGAGCTGGAAAAGACGGCTCGTAAACATGAGAAGCAATGGGGAGCCTTTTACCCTTATGGGTACAACGTTTGCTTGAATTATGCCAAAAACAACCAGATACCCGTCTACGTGATTTCCTTTTCTGATGGGTCATCGACTGCTGAATCATTGAGGGATGAGCTTAAGGATTTGGCCGCCAGGACAGGGGGACATTATTTCAGAGCCTATCAGGACAATGATTTAAAAGATTTAATCCATACGATACGGAACTATCAAAAAGGTGATTATTTTATACGCTATGAGTCTAAAATACCGGCTCACAAGATCTTAAAGTGGCGAGATGTTAAAGTCAAAGTAAAGCTTAAGGATCTCTTTGGGCAGGATCGGGCGGGTTATTTCACCCGATAGAAGAAGCCTTCTGTAGGGCGACCCGCCGGGTCGCCCCTACAGAAGACGATTTAGTAATAGAGATCATCAAAAGGATGCTGGATGAAATGGATAAGAAATCTATATGATTGGATTCTACACTGGGCCAAAACACCCTACGGTGTGCCAGCATTGTTTATATTGGCCTTTGCCGAATCTTCCTTTTTCCCGATACCACCGGATATATTACTCATTGCATTGGCCCTTTCCGTACCCACAAAGGCTTTCCGCTTTGCATTGGTCTGCTCGGTGGCTTCAGTCCTGGGAGGGATGGTAGGTTATGGTATCGGCTGGGGCTTATGGGCCAGTTTTAAACCGGTCTTTTTTGATTATATTCCAGGATTTACCGAAGAAAGATTTCTTTATATTGAAGGATTGTACAAGGAATATGACTTCTGGATTGTGTTTGCAGCAGGATTTACCCCGATACCCTATAAGATATTTACTATTCTGGCCGGTGTTACAGGGATCAATTTCCCCATATTCATATTGGCTTCGGCTTTAAGTCGGTCGGCCCGGTTTTTTTTGGTGGCTGGGTTGATCTACAAGTTTGGCCCAAGAATTAGTGAGTTCATTGATAAATACTTTAATTGGCTGACCTTGGCTTTTACAGTACTGCTGGTGGGAGCCTTTTTGATTTTGAAGTAGAGGAAGAAGGATGACACAGGATTTAGAAGACATCTCCCTGAAGGTATTGAGGATTTTATATCAGTATCATCATGAGAATCCCGGTTCTGGACTGGATAAAGGGACATTAGAAGAGAAGTTTAACCTTCTTGGGCCTGAAAAAGGAAAGGGAAAAGTGGCAAAAGCACTCTCAGAGCTGATCCAACTGGGATTGGCAAAGACATACAGAAATAAGTCCATGATCACTGAACAGGGCATCAAACATTATGAGAGTTTTAAGTTCTTGAAGTCTGATGAATTAGATCGTTCTCTTGATGTCATGGTACAGGGAGACTGGCATGGACATAATAATCATTATCATAGTCACAACCACTACCATGTGGGCCGGGCTGACACCGTCCACTTCCCCGGTGAGACAAAAGAGTTTATCCATCACTATGATGAACTATTAGAATTGATCAAAGAAGCAGAGAAGTATAGTCTTGACTCTCCTGCTGGAGAAAAGATATTAGACAAGTTAGAGGAAATGAAAACAGTAATTAATCAGGATTCTTCATTAGGAGGGGATTTATGAGAACATGGCTTACTTTGGGCCTGATAGTATTTGTATCGACCTTTATATCAGTAGCGGATGTCAAGGCTGACAACGCCGAGGTTCACTATAACAAAGGCGAAAACGCCTTTCAGTCAAAGAAATATACAAGTGCTCTCTATCATTATCGTGAAGCCCTTAAAATCAACCCATACTATAAAGAGGCTCAGATAGGAATGGGAAGAGCTTACTATCAGCTTAAGAACTATAGCAAAGCCTTGAAGCATTTTAATATGGCTCAAGCCCGATTCAGAAATGAATACAGCATCGTCCTCTGGCTCGCTAAAACCAAAATGGAGATGAGTCAATGGGATAGTGCCGAGTCTTATTTGCTGAAGGCTATTGAATTACGCCCCCGAGAATATGAGATCTACATAGTCTATGGAGATATATATTTCCGTAAAAAGGCCTACAAGCAAGCGATCCGCTACTATCAGAAGTCCCTTAAAATCTCTCCAAAGCGGATCACAGCGGATCTTAAGATAGGACGCAGTTACCTCATGCTTAACAAGTATGCTAAAGCCTTATATCATCTGGAAATAGCAGAGGAGATCGATAATAAAAACCCCAAAACCAATCTCTATTTGGGTGAATATCACTATCGTCAGAAGGATTATGTATCCAGCGAAAAATACCTTAAAACAGCCCTCAGAGTCTCTCCCACCTACGTTGAGGCGATGGATATATTATTTCAGGTATTCTACGAGATGGACGAGTGGGAACAAGCAAAAGACCTTCTGGAAAAGCTTTTGGCCATGAATCCCGGGGATTTGCGTTATCATTATCACTTAGGTCTGGCTTTAGAGCGTGTGGGTGAGCCGGATAGAGGTCTGGCCGTTCTTATCGAAGGGTTGAGGGATGATGCGGGCAATGAAGGCTTACGGTTTCTGGCTGAAAGCATTTATCATAAGTACTATTGGACGAATATGAAGGTCCGACGGCGTGGAGCCTATTTAGCCGCCTATTGGTTCAGAAAGGGACGGAATTATCTCCGTCAAAACCTGACGAACTACTCTATTTTTGCCTTCCGAAGGGGGATTCGTCTGGATCCCAATAATTGGAGGATTAGAATGGAACTCGCCAAAGTCTATAAAAGCCAGGGTTTAGACCAAATGTACCTGGATGAGCTTAAAGTCCTTCGCCCTCTAGCTCCTGCGAATCGCAATATTAATGATGAAATCCGATTTACCCAACGGGCCTTAAAGAGACGATTGGCCAGAAGGATTGGTATCAACCAGTATGATCAGCCCAGGGTACAACCCAAGCTGGCACTGGTTTTCTTTGACTCAAACCATGATTTCCATCATCATTTTGGAGTGAATCGGTTCTATCGTGAAATACTGTACACCACATTGAAGATGAGGCATCGGCTGAATGTTGTATTGATCCAGGGAAAGAAGAACTTCAAGAACGACGAAGCCATTGCCAGAGATCAAAAGGCCGATTATATGATCAAAGGAACCGTCCGTGAGACAAAGGGGGGGGTGCATATCACTTTGAGAATCTTTAACCTTAAGGATGGAGAAGCCTTCAGGACTTTGAAGATCAATCAACGGGGTTCCAGTCGGTTTTTATCCAGTGCCTTACATTTAGCCAGCCGTGTGGAAAAGCTCTTTCCTGTTATTGGTCAGATTATAAGAAAGAACTATAAAGAAGTCTACTTAAATATTGGCAGGCGACAGGGATATAAAAAAGGCGATCGGTTTTTCGTGATCCAGTCAACAAAAGCCCTAAATAAACTCCTTGCCCTTTCCAATCTACCCAGGATCATGAACAATAAGCAACTTCTAAGGCAGACCCTGTTATCCTACTCGGAGGATCCTCGACATGGCCTTCAGGAGATCCGAATCACCGATATTGACGAAAACGTGGCAAAAGGCCGGATCGTTACGTCCGATTTCTTTAACCAGGTGAATATAAACAGTCATGTTATCTATAAACCGCGCTGAAGACCATATCATACTCATCGGCTATCGGGGGGTGGGTAAGACCACCATTGGGGAGTTGTTGGGATCAAGGCTCCAGCGATCCTTTCATGACAGCGACACAGAAATCGTGAATGACACAGGTCTAACTATCCCGGAAATCTTCAAAGAGAAGGGTGAAAACTACTTCCGCCAAATTGAACAGCAGGTGATCCAAAGACTTTGTCTGATGAGCGACCCCATTATCCTTGCCACAGGGGGAGGGGCTGTTTTATCAAGTGTGAATCGAGAACTGATAAAGGAATACGGCACCATCGTTTTGCTAACAGCCTCGGAAGATACGATCTACCAACGGATTCATGAAGATCCCAACAGACCGGCTCTCACATCCCATGACCTGAAAAGGGAAATCCGGGAAGTGCTTAAAGTCCGCAATCCCCTGTACCAGAGCCTTCAAGACTTGACAATAGACACCGAGTCCCACTCACCAGACGATGCGGTCACCAGGATCCTTGAGTATATCCATTGACAGTGAGAAGAAAAGTATTATATTTAATCCAGTGTCTGGGCAGGCCACGGAGAGTACTGGTTCAACATGTTGAACCAGTACTCTCCTGTTTGACAAGCACTCTACCTGGATTGGAAGTTTTAAATGATGTGTAGAATAATGATCTTGGCCCTTATAGTACTTACAATAGCCTGCTCAAAGGATTCTCCGGGTAGGAACAAAGACAAAAGACCTCTTTCTTTAATGCCTGAGAAAAAGATCAAAGCGAAAAGTCTGATCCACCCCAAAGGGATGACTGTCTACAAGAGGATCCAATCTCCTGAAGGGTATATGAGACCTAAAGTCCTGAAATCCAGTTTTGCCTACTACTTAAGGCATTTACCCTTAAAAAGTCATGACTTCAAAGTACGCTATTTCGATGGATACATCAAAGAAAAAGGAGCCGTTTATCTGGCTGTCGTGGATATGGATATTGGTAAGAAAGACCTGCAGCAATGTGCAGACGCTGTCATGCGACTTCGTGGCGAGTATTTATACGGTCAAAAGCGTTATAAAAGGATTCATTTTAACTTCTTAAAGGACGGTAGGCCCAGATATTACAAAAATTACGCTGATAAAAGCTATTCCTACAGAAGTTTCAGGAAATACATGGACTATGTTTTCATGAATGCCAACACGCGATCTCTCCATAGGGAACTGAAAAAGGTAGTGTGGAAGGATATGAAAGCAGGAGATGTCTTTATCCAGAAGGGTAAGCCTTATGGTCACGCTATTATCGTTTTGGACGTCGCCCAAGCCAAAGTCAGTGGTCGGAAGCTTTTTCTACTGGCTCAAAGCTATATGCCGGCTCAGGACATACAAATATTAGTGAATCCAAAAGATAAAGAGACGAGTCCCTGGTACCAGCACACATTTGAGGGGAGTTTTGTCGTTACCCCTGAGTGGATCTTTAAAAGAGGAGATCTAAAGAGGTTCAAATGATCCATGGGCAGGGTGAATGAGCGAGTAGAGGGAATCGAACCCTCGTCAGCAGCTTGGAAGGCTGAGGTTCTACCATTGAACTATACTCGCCTGGATTTCGATCTAGAGAGTATAAAATAATGAAAACCTTGCAAAAGTCAAACGCTTTTTATGTTTTTGAACAGCTTAGAGGTATCAAAATAATAGGTCATCGATTTCTTTCATCCACAATGACTTGACTTGTTAATAGAGTCCCTGAAAGTTTAACTTTTTCAATCGGTCTTTTCCAGCCAGTCTTTTTGTTCCTAATGGCCAAAATCTTAGCAATGGGTTTATCTCCCCTGAAAATAACACAAGATTCACCCGATTCTATTTGTTCAAGAATCCTGGCCCAATGATCTTTAAAGTCTTTATCTTGTAATTTTATCACAACAAATCTCCTGGCACTTAGCGATTATCATCCATTTATAATACAACGCTTTTCTCGTTGAAGGAATCACCCTTTTTGCTCTTGTCATCCGCATGTTAATGGTCGTCATAAAAATGCAATAAACAGTTATTGATCCAATATTTTCTTTAATGATGGGCAGTCATCCTGCAAATCTATTATATCGTCAGAACTCAGGTCTACATTGACTCTATAGTTGGTGATCCTTAAAATAAAGTGTTCCCTTCGCCTTCTGCCCCCTAATTTCACGTTAAACTTCAGTAGAGACGGCAAAAGATACTTTTTCACTTTTCGATAGGTCACATTCACTGTCCCCACAATCTTACCACCACTGTACTGAACAATCTTTTTAAGAGAAAGATTCTTCTTGTCCACGTATAGAAGCATATAATCCGATTCCCGCAGTCGGTGCTTTCGCATCTTGATCACATAATACAAGTCACTCTTGCTAGATAAATACTTCCAGTAATAGGTTTTCTGAAGCTGGGCAAAGGATTTCCCGCTGTCCAAGAAGGACTTGGCGTTTTTATAGACCTCTAAATGGGCTTGAAATCGTGTCACAAAGGGATTTTCCACGTTCTCAACAATAATACTTTCTGCTTCACCTTTCAAAAAGAGGTAGGTGACTTTTGGCTGCCTTCCTTTACAACGCGCCCCCTTAGGGATTTCCTTCAGGCTGGTCTTGATTTTGGCTCCTGAAACAGAGGCCACAAAATCCTCCGGATAGTTCTTCTGATAGGAGTTTTTCATCTCATTGTAAAGCCCTTTAGAGCTTTTAGAGGCCCCAAAAGCGGATAGACTCAGTATAACTATTGAAATGAAAAGAAATAATAGCTTGGCTTTCATTTATAATCCCTCAATCTTGTTTTTTTGTTTGGCTGATTCGATGGTTGGGAGGCTGTACAAACGGATGAATCCTGTTGCGTCATTCTGATCATAGACATCATCCTCCTCGAAAGTGGACAACTCGTTGTTATATAAGGAATATCGGGATCGCCTTCCGACGACTGTACAATTTCCCTTATAGAGCTTGACTTTCACATCCCCTGTAACGGCCTTTTGTGTGTGATCAATGAATGCGTCAAGGCTTTCCTTTAAGGGATGGAACCAGAGGCCGTTGTAGATGAGTTCAGCGTATTTTAAAGCAATCACTTCCTTATAGTGAAAGGTGTCCCGTTCCAGTGTGAGAGTCTCTAAAGCACGGTGGGCATCGATCAGGACTGTCCCGCCGGGGGTTTCATAAACACCCCTCGATTTCATCCCAACCAGACGGTTCTCCACAATGTCAACCCTCCCAACACCGTTCTCACCAGCTATCCGATTCAATTGCTCCATGAGTTCCACTGAGGAGAGGTTTTTTCCATCAATGGCAACGGGAATTCCCTTCTCAAATGAGATCTCCAGATAGGTGGCTTCGTCCTTAGCCTTCTCAGGAGACTTTGAGAGAATAAACATATTCTCCTTCGGCTCCATATATGGGTCTTCCAGTATTCCCCCTTCAAAGCTGATGTGCATCATGTTCCTGTCGGACGAATAGGGCTTTTCAGAGGTCACCGGGACAGGTATATCATGGCTTTTGGCAAACTGAACTAGCTGTTCACGGGACCCTAAGTCCCAATCCCTCCAGGGGGCGATGATGGTGATATCCGGGTTGAGGGCTTTATAGGCCAGTTCAAATCGTACCTGGTCATTCCCTTTTCCTGTGGCACCGTGGGATACTGCATCGGCTCCTTCCTTTTGGGCTATCTCAATCTGGCGTTTCGCGATAAGAGGTCTCGCCAAGGATGTCCCAAGAAGGTATTTACCTTCATAGATGGCGTTGGCCTTGACGGCACGGAAGATGTAGTCCTCTACAAATTCCTTTTTCAAGTCCTCAACATAGACTTCACTGGCACCTGTACGTCGGGCCTTGTCTGGCAGGCCGTCCAACTCTTCATTTTGACCAATATCGGCGGCATAGGCGATGACTTCCGCCTGATAGGTCTCAATGAGCCATTTCAGGATCACGGAAGTGTCCAACCCGCCTGAGTAAGCCAATACAATTTTTTTTACTTGTTTCATATATATTACCTTAAAATGATTTCGCTAGTTATAATTCTTTGTTCCTGACACAGAATTTGCTTTACTATTGATCCAAATCCTCATTCATCGCGTCTTTTAATTTACCAAATCTTTTCTCAT
>CAJXGR010000050.1 GCA_913053665.1 uncultured Spirochaetia bacterium | reverse complement strand
ACCTGTCCCCTGTAGAGACGCATGGCCATGCGTCTCTACAGGGGACAATTCATAAACCTTTTAGTATATCATTAAAAACCAGAATATTTAACTCAATATCATTGAGTACATTAGAGATTATCTTTTCTTTCTCATTTTTATCCTGATCGAACGTGTTATAATATATACTAACAAATATGTTTTAAAATGACTGTTTTCATCAAACAGACAGGGTCTGGAGGAATAATGGTTCTATCAGTCTTAAGGCTGGTTTGAGTCACTAAAAACAATACGGGAGGGCGAAAATGATTCATTACTTATCCAATGATATTAAGGTCGTTATCATGATCTTTTTATCTTTATTGCTAAATTGTAGTGATCGCAATCAAATCCTGAAAAATGGGGATTTAAATCCCAATAACAAGTTCTATCAGGAGTTGACGGGCCGTATTGATTTCTTCGTACAGAGTAAACTCATAGAACCGGATAAACGCAGCGTCTTAAGTCGCCATTTAACATCCCTCAAAAAGAACGCCACCATAAAGGATCTCAAGGCAGCCCTCAAGTCTATACCCAAACTGAAGAGAGTTTCACCCTATATCAACGGGAGAATCCGTTATCTGTTACGCCTTAAAGAATATCGTGAGGTTCGAAACTCCTTTTATTTACCCATGACCCAAAAAGAGATTGTGTTTGCCATCATAGAAGGATTTGAAAGAGGCATCCAACACGCTAAACTATTACCAAAAAGGAAAATGAAGCCCCCATCCATTCTTTTCTCCACCCCAATAATAAGCAAAGTAATAGTAGAAAAACAAAAGAAATCTGTGAAACGACTCTCCTATAAAAGGAAAGTCCTCATAAGGAAATATAAAAAGAGACAATACCGTAAAAGAAAGTATCTAACCCGTAAAATGCGTTATAGAAGAAAGCTCTACAAAAAAACACGGTCCAGAAGGGCTAAAAAGGTGAAGCAAAGTAAATATCTTGTTCCTCCTGTCTATTCACCTGATAGGGACAGGATGTGAGGTCATTATAAATGCTTTTGGAGGTTCAAGGATTTGGGGTCCTTTTCTTCCGACTCATTGGGAATAGATCGGCTGATTCTATCAAATTGCTTGACAGCCACCCATTTTGCCAGGCCCACGATGATTAAAAATAGGTTTAAGGGAATAATGGTAAACCAGAAGGCATAAATCAAGCTTCCAGAGAAAAAGGGCTCCAGAAGAAAGGCGATAATAAAAGCCGTTAAATGGGTACTATAACCTAAATAAGTCCAGAGTTGCATGGTAATACGATGGGTATCTTTATAGACTTTTACTGTTTCCTTACCTATGTGAGTAGGGGAATCCTCATCATCCTTCAGCTTCTCTTGTGATGTGAACTGCTTAATGAGTTTGGTCCCATAAAGATAGATCACCAGAATCCCGTCAAGTATTATGTAGAGCCAGTTTCTATTAGTCTTTGACTCCTTTAAGTACGTCTTACCCTCCGAAAGAGTGATCACTCCTCCTTTAAAGTTCTGCTCAGTCTGGGATAGATAAAGATTCTTGACCAAGTCAAAGAGATAACATTGAAGAAAGGTGCTGATGATAGCGAGTAGCATAACGATGTTAACATACGTTTCAGGGAAAAGACTTTTGAGATGGTAACCAACAGCAATATAAAGAATTATACCCACAAGATAATCAGCCAACCCGTCCAGTTGAGCGCCCCTTGGAGATCCCACTCCCCTGGCCCTGGCTAGTTGGCCATCTGCACAATCCGATACAACGGACAATAAGAGCAGTAGGGCTGACAGGATGGGATTGAACCCTAAAACATAGGATATGGCACTGGAAACCCCAAGTACTAAGGACAATAAGGTGATCTGATTGGGTGTGATGGATGTGTTGAGGACAGCCCTCACAAGATAGGCCGCTAGACGCCGATAAAGATAGAAATCGAGACGCTGCTCTATGTCAGAGGGCTTTAAGGTTTGCTCATGATTATATTTCAATCGCTCCATAATCTACTCACTCATCCTGGGAAGAATCTCATGGGCCGCCCGATCCACATCTTCCTGAAAGTCAATCTCAGTCCAGGGAAGGTCTCCCACTAACTCAAAACCCACTTCACACTCCTGAAGAAAGGGATTGAAGGCGTCTTCATACTCAACATTAGTGATCCCTTTATCTACAAAGTCTGTTAAATGCCTGGCTAATATCTTTCCAGCTTCAGAGCTTATCTTCAAGAATCCTGTACCTTCCCCAAACTGGTCAAACCCCTGTCCAAGAGACCTTGCAATCTTATACACACGACCATCCCTAGCTCCCAACATCATTTCCTCACCAGTCTCTTCTTGTTTTGCATCCATCAGAAAGGCATTGGGCCATTTGGATTCAATCAATCGCTTCATGAGATCTGCTGGATACAGGACATCAGCGTCCATGATGACGGTAAAAGGTTCCTGACACTTCTGTCTCGCGAGATAGAGTGAATAAATACTACCCTCTCGATATCGTGGGTTTTCGATATAGTTTATTTTAACACCCTGATACTGTCCACCCAATTGATTTATTATTTTTTCTTTTTCAAAACCAACCACCAAGGTGACTTGGGTGAAGGCTAATTGGGAAAATATCTCAAAATGTCTTTCCAGGAGAGACTTGCCACCGATTGGGATGAGTACTTTGGGTAAGTCTTTATAATGGTTGTTTAGGCGTTTACCTACTCCAGCCGCTAATAAGATGGCATTCATGACTTAAAGACCTCTTCCAAGACCTTATTAAGTCTCACAAGGTCTGATTCGGTAATCTCCCCCATATTCGCAATACGAAAAACACTGGTCTGCAGGTTCCCCTGGCCGGCGTAAATGATAAATCCTTTTTCCTTAAAGCGTTTATGAAGACTTTCATAGCTTTTGCCTTCAGGGAGATGAAGGGCTGTGATGGTGTTAGAGAGAGGTACTCCACTGAGGTAGAGGGATAAGCCAAGGTCTTGAAACTTGGCTCTTAAAAGCTTTGACACATTATGATATCGTTGTATCCGTTTCTCTACCGTCTCTTCAATGAGTTCATCGAGGGCTTCTTCAAAGGCATAAGCGATCTGAACGGCTGGGGTGAAGGGTGTGCCATGCTTTTCCTGGGATTGATGCCAGCTATAGAGGTTCAAATAGAGGCTTCGAGAGGGAATACGGGATAATCGTGATAATTCCTTTTTCTTAAAAATGGTGAATGCCATTCCTGGAAAGCCCTGTATGCATTTATTGGCCGTGCATATCACGAAATCGGCTTGGGACTCTTTGAAGTCAAAGTCTTCCCCCCCTAATCCGCTGATTGAATCGACTAAAAAGATCTTGCCATACCTTTTGGCTAAACTCCCAACAGCATTCACAGGATTGATGAGGCCTGTTGTGGTCTCATGATGGACTAAAGCCACGACTTCAACGTCCGGATTGTCTTTAAGAGCCTGTTCAACGGCATTCAGATCGGGTAATTTTCCCCAGTCTGAGACGATCTCAACTTTACCAAAGTGGTATATATCAGCTATTTTAGCAATTCGATCTCCATAGACCCCATTGTTGATGACTAATATCTTTTTCCCTTCACTCAGAGTGCTTGCAACAGTCATCTCAAGGGCGGATGTGCCGCTCCCAGAGATCAACGAAGTGGTATAATACTCCGGATCAAGGCTGAAAGCAGTCAATAGCTTACGACGTATTTGATCTTGAACCTGGAAGTACTCTTCCTCGCGATGGCACATATCAGCCTTGAGGAGAGCTTGTCTCACCCGTTCAGAGACGTTCACAGGTCCCGGGTTCAGTAATACATATTTATCCATAAACACCTGATTCCAAAAGACTTAACTAGCTGATTGAATCTATAGATTTATCATTATGAAATGATCAGATCATTATAAGTGAAGTTATACGAACAAATAACCGTTTTAACATTGAATGATGAGAACTATAGTTATTTGACTTAATGACAGGTAGAATATAGTGAAATTATCTTTACAGGTCAAGATAATTCCTCTATCCTTCGGACATTTCCTTTTTAGTTAAATCTTTAAGGGCCACATTTCCTTTGATTAAAAAGTATAAGCCAATCGCTGAAATGGTGACGATCTGAACGGCATGGAGTATTAAAGCACAGCTGATCGCTAGTTTAAAGTTAGTCCCTCCCACAAGGATTATTGAGACAGCAAAAGCAAACTCAAACACTCCCATACCCGATGGTGCAGAAGGAATAGCTATCGCTAAAGCTGTAATTCCAATGATAAACAATACTCCTAAAGGATGGACGGCTATTTGAAAGGCCTCTATAAAAAAGTAAAAGCTCAAGGCATAAAGGAACCAGACAATGATAGAATAAATCATGATCTCAATAAGCTGTTTGGGATGAGTAAAAAACTTTATGTCGGAAAAAAAGTGCTTGAACTTCTCAAAGAGTATATGGTCTTTGGGAAGCCAAAACAAGATTTTACGAATAAGAAAAACAAGTTTATCATAATTCTTTCGGAAGATTAATATAGCAATGATTATAATATTGAGAAAACCAATGACAAAATATAAAGCATAGGCTGGATCGAACCCTTCAAGAATGGGATACTTTTGGATCAAGCTAGGCATAAGCCTTTCCATATTGCCCGCTATATCAAGTGTAAAAAAAGAAATAACAATAAAATAGACCACTACCAACATATCAAAAAAACGCTCACTGGCAACTGTTGCTACGGCCACCCCAAGGGGTACTTTTTCTTTCTTGTTAAGGAAATAGCCTTTGCTCACCTCGCCAATCCTTGCTGGAAGCAGGGAATTAATCATAAAACTCATGGCAACAATACGGTAGAGAGGGAAAATGGGAACTTTCCTGAAATCATTAGCCATTAGAATCTTCTGCCACCGAAAGGCATTCACAACGTGAGATAAAAGATATATTAATGTGCCAGGAATGATATAAAGATAATGATCGTTTTGCATCAGCTTGTAAAGGCTGTCTGAAATGTCTTCTATCGATATTTGAGTGAAGATGAGATAGATAAAAAGTGCACTGATCAATAAACCGGCTATTATACTCAAGTACTGCTTCATAAATATCCTTTAATCAACAAGTTAACCTACTATTTAATGAAAGACGGATAGAAATATCGATCTGATAATAAAAGAATACAAGTTCATGATTTCGTCTCTTTTCGCTTACGGAGCCACTTGATCAGGTATTTTCGGCCAAAATAAAGGACTATCCAGACAGGTATCCCAGCTATCAGGAAGATAATAATTCCATTGATGACCCCAAGCAGTCCTTCCAATCCTTGATTCAAGGCCCAGGCAATATTCTTTCCCAAGTGGCCCCAAAAGGATTCCCCTTCCACCCGTTTTTCTTCCGACTCTCTAAAATACAAGGTGATCGTAGAAAAGTCAACCAGCTGATCATATCGGTTTAATTGCCGCGTCATTCTATCTATTTCCTCTCTGATTCTGCCAAGTTCCTTCTCAACGGCCAGTATATCCGTGGTTTTAGAAGCTTTCCCCTTTAGGATCTCCCGGAAACGTGTTTCTGTAAGCTTTTTATTATGAATCCTTGCTTTTAGGTTTATGTATTTCCCTGTAATGTCGTCTGACTGGATGTTTTCCAATGCTAACTTCCCGAGAGTCTTGATCTGATCCAGGAGACCATCCAATTGTTCTTTGGGGACCCGGATAACAATCGAACCACTTTTATAGGTGTTTGAACTAACATCCAGTCTTGAGCTAGATATATAAGCCCCTCCAATCTCCACAAATTGTATCAGCTTACGTTTCCAACTAGTATAGTCTTTAATCACCAGTGTGATATTTACTTTCTTAATAAGCTTAGTGGATGTATTCGTTAGGCTGGGCTGATTGGAGAACCCTGCAAGTATCCCCTTTTGAAGAGTTAATCCAGAAGACTTTGTAATGTCTTGAATCCTTGGGCCATCTGAAGGCAGTTTACCGGATGATTCTCCTGAACTATAGGACGAGCCTGTCCTCCCACCCTCATGATAGTGGATAGAAGCACTATCTTGTTTCTGGCTGGAGCAATAACTCACCGTTAGCACCAAAGCCAATATATAGAGAGACTTTAATGCCATGAGTTTATTCCTAAGTTACTCTAAATTGGACAATCCAAGGGAATTAGTAATTGTTATCTATAGTCATAGCCGCGAAAACTAACGTCTTGATTGCCCCAGATGTACCAGTATGGGTATACATAGACCCACCAGCCTTCTGGTATTCTTCTTTTGTAACGTTTGTTATATTTTTCTGCTTCAAAAAAGCCGTAATCGTAGTATCCATTTTCTATATAAAGAAGTTGACTGTTAAAGTCATCCCGATCTGACCTGGGAGCACGAAAACGAACCTTGAGTTTGTTGTATCGGCCTTCAGCAGTAATTCGTTGTTTTAAGGTAAGCTTTCTACGTCCACTATGATCTGGTTTTTTCCTTTTTGCAGTGTAACCCATTTCCAGGGCCAATATAAAGAATAACGTAAAAACTAATATCTTTTTCAACATAACTTTCCTCTTTCGCTTGGAATTTTAAGTTAACCTATAATATAAATGAATTCATCTAAAAATCAAAGGGTTTTCTAAAAAATGCCAGGAATTAGAGCTCACTATTCACAGGATGAGGCTATAGGGGGGTATAGAAGGACAGAGAAGTGATGCCATAAACTCTTTGATCCACACAGTACAGGGATGATGGGATGTTCTCAATGGTTTTTTGGGCTAAATGCTCTACAACAATCAGACTCGTGGGACATAACAATGGGCTCTCCGACAGGGACACCAATAAGGATTCGCTAAGGTTTCCATGATAGGGTGGGTCAGCAAAAATATAATCAAAGGGAGTGTGTGAGTTTTTGATAAAACGAAAGGCATCCTGCCCCAGGACTTTCCCCTCCAACTTCAATCGGGATAGATTCTTGGCTATCATCTCAGCACATATTCTATTGTTATCAACAAAAGTACACTGATCCGCTCCACGGCTTAGGGCTTCAATTCCCAGATTCCCACTTCCGGAAAACAAGTCCAGAAAAGACTTATTCGTGATATCCTGTCCAAGTATGTTAAAGAGAGCCTCTTTGACACTTTCTTTAGTAGGTTCAATGAGAGCTTTCGGTACTTGGATGATCTGTCCTTTGTGTGAGCCGGCAATAATCCGCATAATATGGCCATAAGATGGAAGGTATCAGGCTAAAGTGTGAGTGAGACACAAGATGTCATAAGGATTCCCAAAAATCGGATAGCCTAAGGGTAAAAGAGCTTAAGACTGAACTTGAATAACTGTCTTGAACTTGAATCTTTTGGAATCGCTTTTTTACTAACTGGTAGAACTGAAAGTTTTCCTTTTGTGGATCGACAATCCAATACTCTAAAACTCCACTTTTCTCATAGACCTTATACTTTGCACCATAATCCAGGTGTTTTGTACTGTCAGACAAGATTTCAATCACAAGGTTGGGAGACCCCACCACCCGTTTCTCCCTAATGATAGGCAAACGATCCTTTGAAATGAAAAGAAGGTCAGGCTGGAACACGTTAACATTATCCAATTCTACATCAAAAGGTGCTGAATAAAGCTCTCCAATAGGGTGGGTTTCCAGGAAATCCAATAGCAAGTGAATAAGTCCCATTGAAACTTTTTGATGAATGTGTATGGGGGAAGCCGCCACTTCCAAAACTCCTTCTATAAGCTGATAGTTGTTTTCATTATCCTCAAGCTTGTCATAGAAGGCTACATCAGCTTTTATCCGATGATATTTAGCTTTATTTGGGAGGAGAGTTTCTTTCATGATATAAATATAGCAAATTTCTTGGGCAGGTGATAATTATAATCAATTTTGGGCACCTAAAACCCATTATTTTTTATCTTTCGATTTGTCTTTTTCTTCCCAGTAATAGTCATCTTTTGTCAGACGGCTCCCGAAGAAGTTTTTCTCATAAACATCTGTTCGAGTGTGTAGATAATCAAGGTAGGTGTAAAAGCCCGTATTGAGTTCGTCGGCATCCGCGACAATTTTATACTGGACAAATTTCATAGGTCGAATCCTCGGCAAATGACGACTTTCTTGCTTAATGTACTTAGGAACCTTAAAAGAGATATTTCTCCATCCATAGAAGTTCAGGTAACCCCCTTGAATGATATAATAATCTCCTTCGTAGTCCTGAACATGGACTTCAATCTTATAATTGTATCCCATTCCCCAGAGGAAGGTGTAAACCGTATGGGTCCGTCCTGGGAGAATAATGTATTGTTTGCCGCTCAACTCATCTTTGGCGTATCGCTTATGGACCAAAGTGTCGGTTCCTCCCATTTGCTGTTTAGAAAGCCGTTTATTATTGGGCATGAGAGCCAGCCAGTTCTGATCCTTCCTGTCCCAGGCCGCTCGCACGGACAAAATAGTCAGTTCGTCCTTCAGTCGGGGGCTTCTGTAAACTCCAGGTGGTACAATATACTTTCTGGCAAACCCCGGCTTCTTGGCATCGGACTTGATCCATTTGATCCATCGTTTGTTTGGAACACGCTCTTTGTCTTCAGGCCTCCAGGATAGAGAACGAAACTTTGAAAAGTGGATCTCCCACGCCCCCTTCACTTCAAATCCATCCACATTGATATAGGCAATATCTTTGTTTTGGGTTCTCTGACTCATCATATTGTTAACATTAAAGAGGAGTAAGAGACTCAATCCACCAATCATCACTTTTCTCATGGTTCCTTTTCCTTATACGACTAAATTACTTTTTATCTGTTCCCGTATTGCCCTTACGTTTTTTCCAGATTCTCTGACTGTTCTCAAGGCCTTCTCCGAAGAAGCTTTCCAGATAAGTGTCTGTTTTGCCGTGTAGATAATCCAAGTAAATATATGTTCCCGTGATTCTTTCTGTGGGACTCAGGGCAAACTTGATTCTCTTGAGCTTAAGAGGCTTGGGTCGGGGTAAATAGTTGGTGACCTGCCTGACATGAACAGGTATGACTGCTGAGATTCTGTGCCAACCCTTAAAGTTTATACTTCCTGCCTTCAGAACATAAAGCCGTCCTTTAAAATCCTCTATGTGAAACTCTAATTCATAGTCAAAGGAGCTTCCCCATACATAGACAGAAATCTCTCTGGTTTGCCCTGGAAGAAGGATATAAGTTCCACCATCGTAATTTTCGTATTCCTGATCGGCAAAGGAGTCATTATTTATGATCTGATCCGTGTACCTGCCAAGTCTATTAGCACTGTAGCGTTTATCATCTCCCCCCGAATCCAGGCTTTTGGGCTTAAGAGCTATCCAATTATAACCAGGAAAATCCCATCTAGCCTTTATGCCCAGAATCGTTTGTTCTTCCGGAAGGGTGGTTTTATTTTTTTCAATAAAATCGGGTAAGATTTCCTTACGCTTAAAGGTTGTTCCGTCTGCCTTAAACCAATCGTACCAATCTTTATTCGGCTCACGGGCTGTATCACCAGGCTTTTCATCTTTTCGGTTCCACTTTTTCGCCCGAAACTTGGAGAAAAAGATCTCCCATTCTCCCGGTCGCTCAAAACCGTCAATGGTATAATAGTGAAGAGTAGTGTCAGCGGTTATATAGCTTGTCACGTCTGTTCCAATGAACAAAAACAGAACGCATAAAATGATTGATCCTGATAGTTTCTTTGTCACGGATGTTCTCCCTAAATTGTGCTTTGCTTTTAATTTTCGGCTGAGATCAAAAGAACTATACTTTAAAAAACACGTTTCAGGGTTATTTTTTTAGATCTCTCTCACAATCACTCAGTTGGACTGTGTGACAGACATGGTTTTCCACTTGCCCTGATAAAATCGAAGGGCCATGACACCGCCTCGTAGCAGTAACCAGAAGGTAAAGAGTAGCCAGTAATTGGTGAGACTGGGTGTGAAAAAATGATCCAGGATAATAAGCACAGGAATCATAAAAACAAGGGTGAGTATGATATTAATATAAAGAGGCCAAAGAGTGTCACCAGCTCCTTTTAATGTCCCGGCATAGATCATATCAATGGCTCCACCAAGTGTAAAGACTACGACCAGGTGGAGAATAAAGACTCCTTCAGCAATGGCTTTTTGCCCCCCAATGTTAAAGATCTGTAAGAGTATCTCAGGAACAAGGAAAAAGGGAAGAAATGCGACTAGGCTCACCATAAATAAGAATCGGACAGCGTTGTGGGTCACCAAAACACCTTTTTCAGCAAGTTTCTCTCCCACATAGCGACCAGACAGGGTAGTCAGGGCTGAACTTAGTCCCACAAAGGGTACCAGCACCATCAAGTTTAATGTCCATCCCACATTGGACAGGGCTAACGCGTGTGAGCCAAGTTTTCCTACAATGAGAGTGAATATAAAGATACCAAAGAACATGAAAAAGGACTCCAGTCCGGCCGGCCCCCCGTATTTTATTAACTGCCAGAGAGATTTCCTGTTGTACCTTAAACTCTTCAGGGTGAATCGACCTTCTATAGGCAAATATCGAACGACAGCCAGCAAAAAGACAGCTTCAACAAGTATGGATATATTTGTTGCCCAGGCCGCACCTTCCAAGCCCCACCCTCCTATCCAGCCATGATCAAATATAAACAGGTAATCCAGTATTACGTTGACAACCATTGCAAGGGTCGAAGCCAGAGTCACCCAATGGGTTTTCTCCCACCCAATAAAGTAAGCCACCAAACTCCACGTGATAAAAGAAAATAAGGAGCCGACAAGAAGGATGTTCAGATAAATGGTTTCACCCTTTACGAGTTCAATACTATGTCCAGCTGAAAGAAAAATAGACTCACTGAATGGGATAAGCAGGAGCATAAAGGGATAGCTAAACAGACTGAACCAAATACCTGGACTGAGAGATCCTCTGGCTTGATCATGGCGTTGTTCTCCCCTGTACTGAGCAACAAAAGCCGTTAGGTAATATATGATCATAGCGGGAAGGATAATAATATTGATCAATAAGATGCTGGCGGGAAGGGCGGCGGCTAAAGCATTCTCATCGTAATGAGCCAGGAATAAGCGATCCACAGCATGAGTCGCCATATAGATAAACTCAGAAAGCATTAAAGGGAAGGCAATGGTTAATAATTCTTTATATCCGCCGGGTTGGTGCCATTTTCGACTCCAGGATGGAGGATTCTGCGGGTCAACTCTCATAGACAGGGAAATTAATAATAGAGTGAGGAAAAGTCAAGATATGCCTTTTGATGATTGAGTTGGGGAATGAACTATTTATTGTCAGGAATAATTTTCTATATAGAGACCCTGTAAGGTGATACCTACTGTTTAATACTTCAAGGAATAGATATAATCGGATCATTTTTTTCCTGAAAAAGAACATTTCGTCTTTGAGATTATGAATGTAAATATAGGCTGAGTCCATTGACCCAGCCTATAAAGGATGTGTTATTCCCTGATATTAATCATTGGCATAAAGTCGTTCAGCAATCTCTTTCTCAGAGTCAATGGCTGATTTCTTTGCTCTCAAAAGCAGTAACGCTGGAAGGAACAAAAGATCAAGGGCTAAGGCAACCACCATGGTGAAAGCCGTAAAAATCCCTAAGTCCTTGTTCATCCCAAAGCTAGAGAAGGCAAATATCCCAAACCCCAAAGTAAGAACAACTGAAGTGAACAGGATGGCACTTCCCACATCATGAAAGACCTGATAGACTGATTCAACAACCGATTTACCCATTTTTCTTGCCCTTAAATATTTGGTCATGAAGTGAATGGTATCATCCACCACAATCCCCAAGGCAATGACAGCCACCATCGAGAGGCCCACATTGAGGTCTGTCCCTGTGATACCCACCAGACCAAACATTAAAAGAAGAGGAATAAGATTCGGGATGAGGCTTAAAAGTCCCATTTTGACAGACTTGAAGGTAATCATAAGCAAGACAGTAATAACCGCAATTGCTATAATCAGCCCTAGAATCATCCCACGGCTCATCTTTGGGGCGATATAATTGAAAATCGCCATCTGTCCGGTGATTTGAGTCTTGTACTCACTCATATTCTTAGCAATATAGTCATCCATGCCGGCCATCACCCTTAAACCCTCTTCTGATGAGGTGCTGGGTCTTCTTACTGTCAGGCGTATCGTCGATTGGTTCACATTCACCTGGTTATTAATATCCCGGCCAAAGGGAACCGATTGAGTGTATAGAAAAAGATCTTCGGCCAATTCCTTTCGAACATCGGGGATTTTATAATAGGCTTTTTCATCCCGATTCAGCCTCTGATTCACTGTTTTAATAATGTCACCCAGAGAGTTGGTGTGTGAAACATTATAAGTCGCCTTTTTTTCCAGATACTCCTGGAACTTTCCCACCTTTTTTAAGAACCCAGGGTCTTTGATACCATCCTCTTTCTTTGAGTCAATGGAGACTTCAATGAGATTTGCCCCTTTAATCTTCTCATCCACAAAGTCCATGGCATCCCGAAAGTAAGTTCCTTTTTGGAAGTAGTTTACAGGATTATTATCCACATTGATCGTAGTGATAAAAATAGTAAAAACCACCGTGATAAGAGAAATAGACACTAAAATAGGGGTACGTTTCTGAATGACAAAGTGACCCAGACTTCGTGTCCATGCCATAGCCTCTTCCTTCTTATGACTCACCTTTTTAGAAAATGGCAAGACTGTAAGAAGTGCCGGCAGGAAGGTTATTGTGATAATAAAGGCGAGAAGAGAGCCCATCGCAATAATCATGCCTAATACACGGATAGGAGGTGATATACTGGTTAACAGTGAAAGGAAGCCGAGAGAAGTTGTTGCACTGGTCAGGAAGCAGGGGAGTATGTTCAATTTAATGGATGTGATCATCGATTCCTTTTTACTCTTCCCATGATGACGTTCACGGAAAAAAATGCTTAGAATGTGTATGGAGTCAGCAATCCCAATGGCCATCATAATCATGGGTATCATAGATGTGATATTATTCAGCTCATAGCCTATGAAACCAGCTAGCCCCATTGTGGCAACAAGCGAAAATATCACCACAAGGATAGGGGAAATCATCCCCCAGCCCGATCTAAATAGTACAAGCATCGTGAGTAAGATCAATCCAAACATCATGGGAAGCATGAGCTTAGAATCTTTTTTGATGTAGTCCGAGAAAGCCACCACCATTTGAGGAAGTCCCGCTATATGGAACTTGTATTCTGTTCCCAAGGATTTTTGCCGTTGGTTTTCTTTTTTTAGAATCGTATTGATACGGCCTAAAAAATCAAGACTTTCTTTCTGGGCATTATCAGGAAGTTTTGGAGTGATAATGATTTGAGCGGTCTTGCCGTCAGCTGATATGAGTAAATCCTTCACCAGCTTTTCGTTAAGAGCAATAGTTTCCTTTTCCTTAAGCTCACGGGCCGTATAGAACAGTTTTGGCTCTAGAACCTCATACAGCTGATCGTTTTTGATATACTTTTTGACGAAACTCTTAACTTCCGGCTCATAAAGGGGTAATCTCGCCGTAAAAACCTCTGTTAGCAATTCAATATAACTTTCCTGAGTTAATTGATTCGATTTTAGCCATT